>JBBQPV010000035.1:0-9984 GCA_038216925.1 Bdellovibrionia bacterium | reverse complement strand
TGTCTATTGAAATAAATAGAGGGGGCGCTGATTTGGTGGCTAAAGATTGTAGCTCGTTATTAAGTTCGGCAAGTTGGACTGGGTTTTCTACGTTTCTTGTAAACTCAATGATTCCGCCGATGGAATTATCAGAAATGAATTTTTTGACTTCTTCTTTGGGTTCATATCCGCTGAAACCAATCATAAAAGACTGGCCAATTTTTTGCCGCAAACCTACTGATTTCATATACTAATATGTCAACACGCTTGAGGAAAACCGTCAAGGCGAGGACTGTTCCCCAGACTTTGGTGAAGCTGAGGGTGACGGCGCCGGCACAGGCGGAGCGCCTTTGATCATTACGCCTTGACCGCTGGGAAAAGTAGCTCCGCCGGCTTTACTTGGTTTTGCATTTTTCTCAGGTGCTTTTACTTCGGGAGTTTCAGTAGTGCCTGGGCTTGAAGTTGGGCTTGAAACAGCAGCCTGAGCGCCCGGTAATTTTCCAAAAAGTAATTTTAAATCAGAGAGATTGGCGGTGATGTCTTTTGTGGCCTGCTCTTGAGTATCGGCAAATCTAACATCTAAATTAGCTGTGGGAAGTCTTGTGAGAAGAAACTCACCCTTTGGAGTCACCCACGTAAAAAAGCTATCATCCTTAAATTTATTAATAATTTTATAAGCGTCTTTGCCTTTTACTTTCACCAGTCCCACAACCTTTGCTGTGCCCACGTAGGCGGTTCCGTCTTCTTCTGCAATGGCATTGTAAGTGTAGTTTTTTCCAGCGGAGAGACCATCTTTTTGGCTCATGATCATGTACAGAAGAATACTAGAGAGGAACGTCCCTTTTTTTATGACCTTTGTGGTTTTAGTTTCTTTTTTACCATCATTGATTTTGTAGTTTGCCTTTTCACCAGTGAATGTTGCGTCAATGATTTTAATTTTGTCCCCAGTTTTTGAAGTGTAGGAATAATTGAGAGGTTTCAAATCCGCGGCGGAAAAAGCTTTAATACTTTCTGTGACGTCATTTCCTTCCCCATTGGTTTTTAAATAAGTGACGATTTTAAATTTGTTGTCGATGAACTCATATCTGGAGACAAAGAACCCCACCTTTTTTGCGCCGGAGATGACCTCAAACCAACCTTCAAACAAGACTTTGGCCTGGAGTTGGTTTGCGGAAAAGGTGAGTAGTAGAGTGATTGCTAGGATGATATTTTTCATAGATGCCTCCACCAAAAGTGTGACGTTGAGTGCTTTTGAAGTCAACGGTATACTTATTCAGTGAGAAATCAGCGCGGACAAGCCACAATTTTGATTGGAATTATTTTCCAAATGGTTTTTATTTTTTTTGCCATGGTCATAAACGTTGGCCTCCTGGTCAATGACAAAATTAATTTACAAAACTCCGTGGACATCGCCGCGTATTACGGGGCAATGAAACAGGCTGAAATTCTTAACACCATGGCCCATGTGAATTTTCAAATCAGACAAGCATGGAAATTACTCAATTGGCGGTTGTGGGTTTTAGCAGATATTGGGCGAAATCAAAAATATGAGGATTACATAAAGGGTTTCTATTCGGCGACGGATGATCCCGCAAGTTGGATCACTGATGATGGATCAAATTATCCCGTAGTTTGTGTGAGAAATGCCATGTGGTGGGATGAGAATCATGCCGGGTATACCGTGAATCAAATTCCGGAGAATTTTTGTAAGAAACTAACTTTTACAATTCCAGACTTAAAACCTTTTCACATGGGTGCCGCACAGTCCTCATTTTTATTTGCCCCGTTCTTTAATGTTTTCCACAATCAAAGTATAAAAAATTCCGCGGTGTTTGGAAAAGACTGCGATAAGGGAGGCCCCGCAAATTATTATTTCGCCGCCCTGATTGCTAGTAGCTACAAAATTGCCGTGGCCCACAGAAGAAACGCCATGCGAGATTTACAAAGCCTTCTTATTTCAGGAAATGATTTTCGGGATATTTCAGGACATTCAGTTAAAGACACCGTGGAGACGGTATTTAGAAAAAACCTCACTCTTGCCAATAAAGATTCCATCCAAGGAATTGAGTTTGTAAATTCTTTGGCTGGGCAACCTTTTGTTGTACCCATAGATGTGCGCCTTCTCATGAAATACACTGATATTTGGAGGAGTGGTGGTTGTCATGGAATGGTGCGGGATTTGGCTGAAGCTCCCACTCCCACAGCTACGATCGGCGCGTTCACGAATCAAATTACAGGGATTGTAAATGCGGCCACCCAAACTGACTACGCACCTTCAAAACCAATGTCAGCTGCTATTTTTGCCGGCGAAGATCCCAAACAAGTTTTTGATCGCTTGCCAAGCTTAGTCGGTTTTGAAAAAAACCCGTGGGTGATGGCCTATGTTAAAGTGCGAGCCACAACCCGACCCAAGATGTTATTTTCTCCCAGCGGTTCAAACGTGGAATTAGTTGCGGAAGCTTATGCTATGCCCTTTGGTGGGCGCATGGGTCCTTGGTATCATGATACTTGGCCGGCGGGACAAGACACGTCCACCGGATCTTCGGGAAATAAAGTGGATAGCCTGTTGCCCTTTAGGACTAATGAGGCGAGTCCAAAAACTTGGGCAGATCCCGGTGCAGAGCCAAATTATTCTCGGTTTCCCGGGGATACTTTGGGAATGAAATCTTCTATGTCCAGAGTAATGGGTCTGAGGATGCTTTCTTTGGGAAGAGAAGATTTGCCCCAAATTCAAAATGATGATTACGGAAATATTTTAGCCGATGTCAGTTCCAGTAATAATAACCAAGATCCCATGGTGAGAAGTTCCAAGGGATTTATCAGGCGGGCAGAGACTGTTGGTATTGCACCAGATCTTTTTGATGCTTCATATTTTTCAGCACAAGATCATTTCCGCGCAGATTTAAATAAATATGCGGGGAGTTTTTTTTCAACTCAAATTTGTCCCTTTGGTTGTGAAGATATGGGCGTGCCCTTTCCTTCACAGGTGGAGGAACAAGTTACCACTACGGCTACGGACAAAGGTGCTTCTTATTGGAAAATTAAAAAAGTTGAGCATCTCAATACCGGTTGGTCTCAAGAAGCGTCTGATCATTATTTGCCCCCGGGCGGTGGCCCATCGGTTCTGATTGGCGCTGCGCAACCCCTCGGTGGACGGGTGGGATATTCAGTAAAAATAGTAAGCGAAAAATTTTTGCGGGATAGCCTTCAATTAGGTGGCCCTGGCACGGGGCCTGGGAAGATTAAGAATCCACCGCCGTAATTTGTTGCCGCGGATAATTGGTTTGGTGGTCTTGCAAGTGAGTGGTCCGGGGCCCTTCAGAGTAGAACTGCTGTTTTGGGTTTGGAGATTCGTTTAAACACTGATTTAGTAAATAATCCACTTCCACTGTGGCAGTGAGAAAAGCGGCTTGACTGAATCAGTGACAAGAATCCTCCCAGAGAGTGTCGCCCAGCCTTGACCATTGAAACTTCCCTGCCTTAGCCTTCTCTCTCCGGATTGTTATCTCAAGTATGGGTTTTGATTTTCATGTCCTACTTCCACTGTGGCAGTAAGAAAGTGTTTAGTTGCTTCAGTTAAAGTTTTTTCTCCATTTTTGCTCCTCACGGTCGCTTGAAAATTGAAATCTCAAATTTCATCTACGTTTCTCCGGTGAATATGCTTGTGGTGCTCAGAACAAAGAATCCGCAGATTCTCCGCGGTGTTTTCGCCTCCAAAAAATCTGGGTTGAATGTGATCGAGTTCTAGAAAAAATCCTGACCCACAGGTCTTTCCATTGAGTGTGCTTTTGAACCGACAAGTTTTGTCCCGTTGAAACACAAGCTTCCGTAATGGAAGCGGAATGGGGACTTGCCCGCTGGCGCCGTCTGTAGTTGTAGAATTTCTGGGTTTCAGCGCAACACTCAAACCGTTCAAGTTGTTTTCATGCTTAATAGGGATTTCTCCACGGCCTGGCGTACTCCCCATTTTCGATTTCACATACTTCCTCGCCAGCTCAGTGATTACTTCAGCCAGAGTGCCTCCGCCGAGTTGATGAGAGAGTAATTCTTTAGCGCGATTCAATATTTCCATTTGAGCTTTATTTAGAGTCAGTTCAATTCTCGTAGACTCGTCTTTTTGAATATGACTTCGTTCGGAGTGAGTTACCGGCAGATCAAATTCTTGAACTAAAATGAAATCAGTTGCGTCGCTTGATTGGTTTTCTAGTTTAGAAAGAATTTCTTTTTTCTCGTCTAGCGAGATACTGGCTCCAAAGAGTTTCTTTGTATCTCGGTCCGCTTTCTGGACTTTTGAAATTTGAGTTAGATTGAGAGCGCCACTCTCTATTTTCGTATTTAATTCTGGAATCTGATTCAACAGTCTTGCCCCGTCTATTCTTCTTTGAGCGCTTCCCGCTGAGTAGCCAAGGCTTTGAGTGAGATACTCAAACAAACTTGGGTAACCTAATTTAGAAAAATATCTGCGTTTATCAATTTCGGCAATGTGGTGAAGAATTTGACTCAGGGTTTTTCTTTCCACACCAGTCAGGGCTTTGAGTTGATCATGAAGCTCCGAGTTTGAAAGAGTCTTGAGATTTTCAGTGGTCATATACTTCCTTTGGTTAAAGCATTTCCGCAAGCATTATACATGCCTTTTAAATTTACAGTTTTCGCGGCCATCTAGATCCGGCAGTAAAAACATAAATGAATTTTATTGATATGCTTGACGTCTCTGCCGCCGCGTCTTTAGAAAAAATCTATTTTTTATCGAATCTCGTCGCTGAAAATTAATTAATGGAACACGCTCGGCTTGGAGAGAGCGAATAAGGTGTCAAATTAAAAAATATTAAATTTGGGCGGCGGCTCTAATGTGATCACTCAGTGTCACAGGTTAAGTGTCAAAGTCCCCAATTAAAAACGGGGGATGGATGAGAGACTTAGCAACTGCCCGATTTTTCACAATGCGTGAAAATTGATTCTGAAGAAAACGCCGGATTTTGACAGTAAGGTTGTCATGATCGGTGCCGACAATGATAATATAATGGCCGCCGTCTTTTCGGCTCGCCAAGGACCGTAAAAATCGATCTTACTTCCACAGTGGCAGTGATTTGCTCAAACTTACGCAATGACGTTTCTTCAGCCAAATTCAATTCGCCACCTCTATTCCCATAAGCGCATTTTAAATATGACAGCTGACTAATGTTTTTACAGGACTTTTGGCTAATCTTTTTAGCTCGATTATAGAGCGAGAAATTCCTCCATTCCCGCTTAAGGTCCTAAGACCTTAGGCCGAAATACAATATGGAGGGGCTTTAAATTTCGGAGGGCGCAATGGGCAGGATCGGACTTTTTCTTTTCATCTCCATCTTCACATTTTGGTTTTGGACTTCGCAAGCGAAGGCTGATCCAAGTGTCCCTTGCAATCTAGAATATGGAAAGTGTATCACAAATTCTGATGGGTCTAATTGGGCTCCGTCGACAAACGAAATTCCCATCACCACCCGAGACGGATATAGTAACCGCAGTGACGAGCAACAGATGTCTGGTTTTGATACTCCCCCTTCGGCAGCAGGCGGAATGACTTCTGCTGAAAAGGCGCTTCAACATGCTGGTGAGGGTGGTAGTGCCGCTGAATGTTCCGCCGAAGCTTCAGAGGCAAGAGACGATTGTGGAGGATCCAGCACTCAGGCACTCATGGCGGTAGTTCAACAATTTGGAAGTGCGGCATCTCAGTCCGCAATGACTGCAAATGCTGCAGCCACTGCCCAGAGACTTCAAGGTTTAACAGCCGCATCTTCGACTATGACACTGGGACTTCAGTGCTATAACGCCGCTAAGGCCTGCGAAGCTACGTGTAAAGGTGAGTCGCAGAAAAAAGGTGATAGGGCAGATGTAGCCAGATCAAAATGTGCGACCTATAAAACAAATATTTTAGTTCAGATGGGAGGAAGTCTTTCCCAGCTTATGCTAGCTATGGCCAACGCCGCTGCAATCAGAGGACAACTTAACTCTAATCCAGGAGGCATTCCAACCCCAGGTAATCCAGCATTTCCCACAACACCATCAACAACTCTCGCATCAACAACAACGGGAAATCTTGATCCCGGCCCTACAACAAATCCCACAGATCCCGCAGCATTCAACGGTTATGATTCAAAAGCCGGTGCAGGAAAATATGCAAGTAATGACGTCAACGGCAGCGGTGGCGGGGCAGGAGGATCACCTTATCCAGGTGGTGCACCAATGGGTATGGGTGGAGCTGGCGGTGGAGCGGGAAGTGGATTCAAAGATCCCGATCACGGACTTAATGGCGGCGGTGGAAGTGGGTATTCTGTTTCAGGTGTTGCAACAACGGGCGGTGGCGGCGGTGGATTTCCTGGTGGGAGAAGTCGTAGCGGTGACGAGAAGCTTGATCTCTCAAAATTTCTTCCCGGTGGATCGATGGATCCCGCTAAACGTGGCCTTGCAAGTACAGAGCAATTACTCCAAGCGCAAGGGATCACTGGAGCAAATGATTTATCTAATTTCGAAAAAATAACCAGAGCAATGAATAGAAAAAGAGCGGTATTAAAACAATGAAAAACTTGGTGATTATTTCCGCAGCATTATTAATTTCCTCGCAAACCCTTGCGCAAACATCAGCGGCTACGGACAGGGGCGCCACACCTACACAAAGACCGGTTCCCACAACGGCAGCAGGAATTAACGCGTACAACACGGCGGGCAGTGAAAAATCAAATCAATCCACTGCGGGAATAGTTGGAATTGTGGCAGGAACGGGAATGGCCGCCTATTTTTGTAGCACTCACCAGTGGCCAACTTGCGCTATTAGCGTGATGGGTGCCATTGAAAGTTTGAGTACCATGAGTGGCGCAGGAGGGAACACAGATCCTTCTCGTAATCCCTTGTCTCCAGATTTTAATGTTTGCACCTATGATCCCACTCTCTGTCCCAATGGAAATCCTAGCGGCAGTGGGAACGGGGATCCATCAAATAGTGGGCCAGCATTTAATACAGAAGCAAAAAAAGCTATCAAGGATCTCAGAGACATTGCCGCATCACAAGGGGTGAATATTGATAGTCCCGCTTCTATTGCAAGTTACGCAGCAGCACATAAAGGTGATTTAAGTGCGGAAGGCCAAGCGGCAGCTATGGCAATGCTCACACCGGCAGAACTAGAGCGTGTGGATAAAATTAGAAAACAAGCGGCTTCAAAATTTAGTGTGAGCAGTGTGGCCGTCGAGGGCGGTGGAGGTGGCGGTGGATTTAATAATCGTGGTGGTCGTGATCGGGACTCTGGGATTGATCTTGCAGCGTTACTAAAACAGGGTGAAGACAAACCAGCAAGAGACACGGCTTCACTAGATGGTATGCAAAAATCTTTGGGTGGAGAGCCTATTGGTGTGGCCAGCGATAATATTTTTAAACAAGTGAGCCGGCGCTATCAAACTAAAATCAAAACAAAAATCTTCCTACAAAAGTAGAGTATCAGAATATTTTTGATTTTCTTCTACTATAACTCCGGGACCTACAACAACATTGTGGAGCTCTACATTTTTTTTCACAATAGCCCCATTGCCAAAAACAGTGAATCCGGAAACTTTAACGGATTTATCAATTTGGCATCTGCTGCCGAGTAAAGTCTTCCGACTAAACCCCAAATCCAAAAAATGTTCACACTTTTCGCCCTCCCAAAGATTAGGGCGAGTATCAAAGTTCGGCCAAAATCGGCGGAACAGGCTTAGGAAAAAAGGCTGGTGTTGAAGCCTTGGCAAATATGAAAGGAGATCTTCAGTTGCTTTCAGATAGTCTTTTAAATTTCCGGCGTCATACCACAGGCTGGTTTTATTGAATGCCATCACCTTTTCACCAGCTGCAATGGCTTTTGAATAAATATCAAGAATGCTACTTGGTCCATCAGGGACATATTTAAAAATACTTTCCTCAATGAAATGAATTCCTACAAAGTGAAAAGCTCTTGCTCCTGGAGCGGGCGGGGATTTACCGAACCCAAGAACCTCATCATTTTCACCCACCCAAACAGCACCGTAGGTTTTTCCGGCTTCCGGGTGTTCCATCACAACCATGGTTGCCATTGGTTCAACGCTATGATGATACGTTAAGGCTTCCCTTAGACTAAGAACATTCACCACATCCGCATTGGCCATGACAAAAGTTCCGCTGCCTTCTACTGCCGCTCGACCAAATTTAATAGCTCCACCGGTTCCTAAAATTTTAGGAGTTTCATGACTAAAAATTATTTCAGAGTCCAAGGGAGGCGAGTTTGTGAAAACTTCGACCACTGATTCAGGAAGATGATGAGTATTCACAACAACTTTTTCTAAACCGAGTTGCTGCAAAAGGTGTAAATTATAAAATGCCATTGGGATGTTGAGAAGAGGGATAGCAGGTTTTGCGATTTTATCTGTGAATGGTTTAAACCTTGTGCCAAATCCCGCAGCGAGAAGAAATCCGTTCACTTAACTTCCTTGGTGTAAATCTCATGCTCATTAAATAAATCTCTCAATTCCTTCAAGTCATTGAAATGATCTAAAGATTTTTTTACACGGGAAAGAGTTTGCGGAATATACTTTAGGTAGCGGGAATCGTTTCTAGTATTATAGAAACTTGCAAAAGATCCACAAGCCTTCAAACATCTTTGAATGGTTTGCAATTCAAAAACCATATCAAAGGATTCACGGTTAATGGTGGGTTCACCTTCAGCGGCACGCTTATCTAAATAGTAATCTAAAAGTTTTTTTGCCACACCCTCATCAAGATCAACGTATGAATCTCTGAGGAGACTAACCAGATCATATTGAATAGGCCCCATACGTGCGTCTTGAAAATCAATGATGCGAGTTTTACCGGCTTTAATCATGATGTTTCTAGAGTGATAATCTCTGTGGGCGATGTATTTTGGTTCCTTGTGGAGTTTTTCACAGATGCGGTGAAACATAAGGTCTAAGGTTTTTGATTCCTTGGAACTAAATTTCAGTGAGAAAAATTTTTCCAATAAATGATCTCTGGCATAGTTCATTTCCCATAATAGTTTATCGGTATCAAAGGCGACCTTGAAGGCAACACATGGGGCAGAAGTATCTTTGGAGCAAACGTAATGCATTTTGATTAATTCATCTAAGGAAAGTTTATAAAAATCTAGCGCATGTTCCGGATTAAGATTTTCAGCAAATTTTCTCTCTAAAGTTAAATCTCCCAGGTCTTCTAATAAAACCAGACCCTCAGTTTTAGAAACAGCTTCTACCTTGGGGACCTGAACACCATGGTTTTCAAAGTGCTTTTGAATATTTAAAAAAGGGTACTCATTTTCATCTTCAAACGGTTCCCAAACCATAAGGACATAGGAGTGTTCTTCCACATGCACTCTAAAATATTTCCGTGCGGAAGCATCTCCAGCCAGGGGAAATACGTGAATTTCTTGTTTTCCAAATCGAGATCTTAAAAATTTTGAGTAAGACTCGCTCTCTGAAAGCGGGGTCATTTCTTAGTCGCTTGAGTAGTGGGCGGTGAGGGCTTCATTGGCGCAATGTAGGCTCTGATTTTATCGAATTCGGGAGAATTCTTAATGGGATTAATTTGAGGAGGCATAGTTGCAAGGTAGGCCTCTGCTTGCTCTATTCTATCCGCAGTAGGTGGATGTGTAGCCAGAAGTTCAGTCAAACCCCCACCTTTCACGCCTCGGTCTTGTTCAATTTTCAAAAGTTTTCTAAAAAAACTTGAAAGTGCGTGGGCGTCATATCCGGTGCGATACAAAATATCCACTCCGGCCTTATCCGCTTCCAATTCTGCATTTCTTCCATATTTTAATAATCCTGCTTGTCCAAAAAGTGCCACGCCCAAGCCAACATATTGTCCTGCATTTTCTCCGCTGGCTTTCTGAGCTATAAACGCACCCAATTGTAAAAGTTGAGCGTCTGTCATTTTTTTTGTTCCATGTCTATTAACTACGTGCCCAATCTCATGACCAACAACGCCAACAATTTCCGCTTCGTTTTCCGCTTCTTT
>JBBQPV010000034.1:0-9992 GCA_038216925.1 Bdellovibrionia bacterium | reverse complement strand
GGATTGCAATTATTTGTGGGAAATTCTGGTTACGTCCCTATGACCACAGCCGCCGTGCCTATGAATCATGTTGCGGCATTTGGCCGTCCCTCTGGCGGATTTAGTTATGATGTTCTTGGATACTTCAATAAAAAGCGCACGGGGCAGGCTCCAACTCCCGATGAAACTAAAAACTTGGCTTTGGCCCTTTGCTATAAATATTTTGAGGGTAGCATCAATAATCCTAGTGCCTACGCAGCTTGTGTAAAGAGTCCGGACAAAATGATGGCTTCCGTCACCCGTGATTTTGTGGAGAGTCTCAATAATCCAGTGCCACAAAGAATGGGTTTACCTCAAGTAGAAACTCTTTCCATTTCCACAGGTTTTGATTTCAGTGAAAACAAAACTGCTTCCAAAGGTTCTACTAACTCTAGAACTTATTCACTCACTGCCGGTGCCGGTGCGGAAATTGGTGGCGGCTTTAATTTATTTGGACTGATAAAGCTTAGTGGATCCATGGGAGCAAAATTTTCCACCGGGAAAGAATGGTTCACCACCTCCGGAGTGGCTACTTCCAGCGCAGAAACTACTAAAGTATCGGCAAATAGAGAGATCAAAATCAGCGCGGAGGGATTTAAATTCGGAATTGATGTGATCACCAGATCTTGTTTTCTTCTTTCTCCAACTCCAGAGTTAGAAGCTCTACTAGCAAATACTCCTCATCCCGAAGGAAAGTACATGTGCTCTGCCACTGTCCAAAGACAAAACAGAGAAGAAGTTTATTATTTCTTAAATGAGGCATCTGGAATTGCAACTTCTCCGTTAAGCGACAATATGTCGGCGGAAGACAATCCGTGGAGAATGTTTATCAGAGGAAATCATACGTATAATTTATTTGCACAACTCTTTGCGCAAAAGGGTGTGAAGCTGACTTTACAAAAATTACCAGACGATGATATCTTGGGTCAGTTCAATGATTTTTACGTGACCCAAGAATATCCCGGCATGCTTAGCCCTCGTTAACGGCCAAAATGGGTTTCGCCTAAATGGGTTTTTTCTACGTGGCGGACCACAGGTCTGCGACGTTTTGAAATCATCCATGAGAGCCCCATGAAATGGACAGCCACTACCATGATGATGAGCGCTGAAGCTCCCTCTCGGTAATCTGGCAGCATGGGGATGATCAACGCTAACCCATAACCTAAAAGGCCACCAACCATTCCCATGCCCATGTTAAAAGGCATACGCCTAACATAATCCTTTTGAATATAGTGAAACATAAGCCCAATCAGCATTCCTGATACAATAGCAAATACGACCATAATACCTCCTCTGTCACACTGAAAAATTGCAAACCATGGTCCACGCAAAAGCCGGGAAGACGAGGAACACAAGGGCTTTCCCGATCATGGATGCTGCGAAATAGAATGGCATGTTGCAAAACCCCCAGGTTTTGGCCTAGAAGTTGCCTTTGTTATATTCAAAGAGGTTCAAGTGCGAGCGGTGCTAAAACAGGTGACTATTTTGGGGTTTTTGATCATGGGGCTTACAGCCGTGGCCCATGGCCAATCTGTGCAAATACTAGAGTCTCACTTATTGGACGTGTTTGTTGGCGATAAACCTGAATACGGCGCGGTTTTTTTAGCCCGAATCTTTGATGCCCATCACCGCGGCGGAGATGTGGTTCTCTGGCATTCACCCCAATCTAATGACTTCGTGGAGATCAGAGTAGACGCTAAAAACATAGCTAAACCTGAGAACCGAGATTTAGAAGGAATTGGATTTTCCTTAAAATCTAATCTTTTTATTCCACTAGAATTTAGAAATGGGCGCTATAGCCTTCTCATTCAAACCGAAAAATTACAAATCGTGAATGATTTGGATCGTATGAAAAACGCAGCAAGTTTTAAGAGGCCTCCTGCTCCGTGGACAAGATTTAGAGAGGTTTTTAAAGAATTAAAATCCTACATTCCGTCAGTGGACGTGAATGCAAAATCTAATTTTCCTCCATCGGAAAATCTAGCTTCAGCCCTCCAGGACGTTTCTCCTAAAGGACCAAAAAGACTGGTGGGACTCCACGGGGATTCAGAACTAGCCTTGAAGCTAGGCTTCAGCAACATGGTTTTATTTACGCCCATGAAGGTCGGCGCGCCTTTAGATGAATTGAAATTGGCAGTAGTGAACGGGGATCAAGTAAGTGTTTACGATAGCAAATTAAATTTGGGCATGGATCGAGAATTTGAAGTTAATGGTTTGAGACTCGTTGTTTACACATATCAGTTAGAATTTCTGTTTCAAAGACCGGAAAAAGTGATCACGTTTAATAATAGCCACACAGTTCAAAATGCTGCTTTTAGAACTTTGGATTTTCATATTGTGGGAAAAATTAAAGGGAAAAGTTATAATGAAAATCTTAATCCTGGTATTGTGAACATTGACGATTTTTTACAAATTCTGGACGGGAAGCCAGCTTTAACGGACACAGACTCCCACCCAGTTTTAGAATTGATTAGAGCGTGTGCTCATATTAAAGAAACGCCGCCAGCGGGCTCAGTTTATTAATTTTTCTTGAAAATCCATACTGCACAGAGTTAAGTTCAATCGTGAAATTATTCATCCTCATTTTATTATTCTTTGGATCTCGGGTCCTTGCTTACGATCAGTCTGTCACTGAATTTCAAAAAGAAGTGTCCTCTTCCGAATTAAAACCGTGGAGTGTGATAACAAATTTGCCGGGAGATTATAAGTATTGGTTCACTGATACGTTTAGATCTGCCAATGCCGTGATGATTACAGGAATCTTAGTGAGCACTGCGGGCCTGGTGATCACTGATTATGGGACGTGGCGAACTTTTGATAGTCCCTATCATCAGTCCGGAGTATACAAATCTTTTTCAGACGCCAGTGTTTTTGCTGGAGATGGTTTTTTTCAATTTGGTATTGCGGGAGCGTTTTTAGGTTCCGGGCTGATCTCTAAAAATAATATCGCGCTCAGAACTTCAGAGCAAATAGTAGAGGCCATTCTTGCGACAGGAATTGTTGTGCAGATTTTAAAGCATACAACGGGCAGGGAAGATCCATCATACGCGACTACGGAAACAGGCCAGTGGAATCTCTTACCTAACCAAGCAGATTACATGCATCGAGTAGCCGCATACGATGCTATGCCTTCCGGACACTTGGCAACCGCCATGACAACACTCACCGTCATTCAAGCTAACTATCCTGGAGAAAAATGGATACCCTATGTGGGTTATCCCGCGTTGGGGTTCATCGCTGTGGGATTAGTGTCCGCTGGCCTCCATTGGTGGAGCGATTATCCTCTAGCGCTAGGCCTGGGATATAGTTTTGGGAAGTCAGTGACAAGGAAAAATATAACCCAAGATACTACGCCTTTTTTATCTCCGGTGCTTATGCCTGTCTCTACTCCTCGCGGAAATTTGGTCACTCTTAATTGGAAATGGTGATCAGTGATTAAGAAGATTGATAAGATTGGGAAAGTTTCCAGAGAGTCAGTCTTAAAATGTACGGGCAAAGATTGGAATGGTTGGGTTAAAATTCTTGATGCCGAAGGGGCAAGGATCCTCAGCCATAAAGAAATTGCCGCCCTTTTGAAAACAAAATTTAAATTATCTCCTTGGTGGCAACAAGGAGTGACTCTGGGCTATGAAATTTTTATTCAGAGAAGAGTACCCGGTCAAATACAAAAAGGTGATTATTCAACAGTAACCACGATGACTTTTCAAATTGACCAAAAGAAAATGTGGAAATTTCTTTCTTCAAAGAAAGGGTTAAAGGTTTGGCTTAAACCCCTTGACGAATTAAAGCTCAAACCCGGGGTAAAGTTTGAAGTGTACGGTGGAATATACGGTGAGGTCAGAACAGTTAGGCTTGGGAGCCGTGTGCGCATGAGTTGGCAAGAGACAGACTGGGAAAAGCCGACGGTAGTTCAACTGCACATTGTTCCTAAAAAATCGAATTATTGCATGGTGGTTATTGATCACCAGAATATGAAAACCGAAACTCTTAAAAATCAAATGAGAAAGCACTGGAAAAATGCACTGATGGAGATCAGTGCTTCTTTGAAATAACCTCTGTAATTTGATCCAGTCTGATTTCTCTTCCATCAACCATCTTTAAAAATTCTTGATGTTCCTTAGTGTAAACATCTCCAATTAACCCGCGCATCTCCTGGGCTGTTCCGGTGTGATCCTTGTAATGAATCTGCACATGAATTTTGTCAGAAGCATAATGTTCTAAGTTGTCCACTAAGTCCGTATCTACTGGAACGTATTTTTTTAAAAAGGGGTCTGCATTTTCTGACATATTAATTCTCCTTAGGTTTAAATTTTTCTGGATGGGAATTTTTACAAGAATCTAATTCAAGTGACCTATTATAAATTTTGTCAATGAGGGGATACGGAGTCATGTCGAGATCATTTCTTTTCGCGTTGTAGACTTGGGGAATAAGAAAAAGATCCGGCATACTGATTTCATTGCCAATGGAGAATGCGCCAGCCAGGGGCTGAATGAGTTTTTCATATGCGGCGAGACCTCGGCTTATAAAAAACTTCATCCATTCTTTTCTTTTTTCCGGATCATCGGAATATTTATCTAACGTGGTCAAATTTTGAACGGGTTGAGTGTCAGCGTTTATAATTTCCACCAGGGTCCTAGCATGGGCCTTTAAAAAACTATCTTTGGGAAATAATGGAGGAGTGGGGTTTCGTTCTTCCAGCCATTCCAAAATCGACACTGACTCTATAAGATTCTGCCCGTCTATGTTTAGTACCGGAACATATCCTAAGGGATTCCTTTTTAAGTGTGCAGGACTTTCTGATTCACCATTGAGAAGATCAACATGCACCGATTCATATTTTGTATTTTTTAATTCCAGTCCCCATCTTACTCTCCAAGAGGAACTGGAACGCCAGTAATGATACAAAGTAAATTTCATGTGTCTTTTGCCTGCACGATTTTATTCTCTAGCTTCCCTAAACCATCTACTTCCAACACAATATTGTCGCCAGGTTTTAACCACAAGTTGTCCGTGATCTTAGATCCATTGAGTTCTAAAAGACACCCAGTTCCCACAGTTCCAGATCCAATAACATCTCCGGGATACAGATAGGTGCCGTAACTAGCGCGCTCAATAATTTGCGCAAATGTCCAGTTCATTTGATTTGTGTTGCCTGCGGAATACTGCTTTCCATTGATCAACGCTTTCATGGAGGCGTCTAATACCTCACCTTTAGGAGTGGAGCGAAGCTGTTTTTTCTCTTTCAATTCATCTCTGGTGATTAAAAATGGACCAATGGAAGTAGCAAAATCTTTTCCTTTTGCCGGTCCTAAATTTAGTTTCATCTCTTCCATCTGCATACTGCGTGCGGACCAATCATTCATAATGGTGTAGCCAAAAATATATTCGTCTGCCATTTCTTTAGGAATGTTTTTCCCTTTTTTTCCTATGACTATTGCGACCTCTAACTCAAAATCTAATTTGTCCAGGTGGAGGTCCTGAACCTCAACGTTTCCAGGTCCTGTTACAGCTTGATGGTTTGTGAAATAAAAAACAGGAAACGCGTCAAACTCAGGGATCATTTCCAGTCCGCGATTCCGCCGGGCCGTTTCCACATGTTGTCTGAAAGCATAACCGTCCCTCATTGAAGGCGGGCGGGGAATTGGAGCTAAAAGTTCCACGTCTTTAATGTATAAGACTTTTGTTTCTTTCTGGATCTGCTTATAACTCTGCTTCAAAGACTGAAGACTTCCATCAGAATTTTCAATAAATTCCAAAAGCGTTTCTGGAAATCCCAAAGATTTAGTGATTCTTAAATCTAGAATTGTCCCGTCGGAGTCCAGGACCCCGTAACTTTGGTTACCTTGAAAATTGTAGCTGACAAACTTCATAACGGCTCCTCATATGCTCTTAGTAAAGTAAGAATTTTTTACGCGCCTGAAGCCAAGATTTCTCATCTTTTTTCAGGGCGGAATCAAGCTGACTGACGGTGGAGCGAGGATTATCAATCCATTCCCTAAGAAGGGGGCCGCCATTCAGAACGTCAAAAGCCAATTTATCAATAACATATTCATAAGGAAAATCTCGGTAAATTTCATAAGTGGGATAAAGTTCTTTTATACTTTTTAATAGAATAGCTACGACACGAAAAGGTCTAAATTCTCCGTGTTTATATTTAGGCGAATCTGTGTGTATTTGAATGCCGCCGCATAGTTTACCTTTGTGTTTCTGAAATGTGGGTTCAAAAAAACACTCACGGAATTGAGCGCCTTTTAACCATTGAGGAGCTTTCTTTTTCATAAGAGAAAAAACCTTTTTAAAATCTATATCGGGAGCCCCAATAATTTCCAGGGGTCGAGTTGTCCCCCGTCCTTCAGAAAGGTGAGTGCCTTCAATGAGAACCGTTCCTGGAAAGGCACGAGCCATGTTCATATTTGATGCGTTGGGAGATGGATTTACCCACGCCCTGTCGCTGGGCCAACCAAACCCTGGTGATTTATCTGGGCTATATCCTGTCATCTTCATCACGGAAAGCTTAAGGTCTAATTTAAATGTGTTTTTAAAATAAAGAGCTAGTTCTCCCACAGTTAACCCATGACGCATGGGAATGGGTGCCGCTCCAACAAAAGACTCCCAGCCAGGCTGCAGTGAGAATCCCTCCACTGGCCGCCCTGCAGGGTTTGGTCTGTCCAAAATAATGAGTTCTTTTCCATGTTTTGTGCATTCTTCCATGACGTAAAGAAGGGTAGTTGCAAAAGTATAGATTCTGCATCCAATGTCTTGGAGATCAAAAAGTAAAACGTCAAATTTACCCATCATTTCAAAAGTGGGGCGTCGAACGCTTCCGTACAAACTATAAATGGGAATTTGTAAATGAGGATCTATAAAGTCCTCGGTCTCAATCATGTTGTCCTGTTTGTCTCCGCGCACTCCATGCTGGGGGCCGAAGGCGCAGGTGAGTTTTGTTTTTTTCGATATGAGATCCAGACTGTGAGTGAGATCAGAGTTGACACTTGCCGGATGGCACACAAGTCCCACAGATTTGTTTTTAAGATATTTAAGTAGTTTCTTGTTTGTTAAAAAATTTTCTAATCCTAATTTCATTCAATTTCCCTTTTTAAAACAAGTGTTGAAGCGTGATGAAAATCCGGCGAAGCCAGGACGTGCTTCTTAGCCCAGTAAGAAAGAATTCCGTCTTTAGATTCTAATATGCAGGTAAGGGCTACATTAAATTTTCTAAACTTTTCAAAGTCACAGGAAAAACTAGCCCACAAAGACCCATCGCCCACTTTAATTGCCAATAGTTGAAAATTTCCGGCCTCCCGGGGAGGTTGCGGAGTTCTATATCCGGAAAATTCATAAAAGTTCCACTTATGGAGAGGAGAGACATTGATTTCCCAGTAGCGATCACTGTTTTCAGGGTTTATGAATGCTTCAAAACAAGTGGACTTCCAAATGTTATCCTCCCGGGAAAATCCGTGCCTGTGGCCATTTACCGAGGCATTCTTCAACGGCCATGTCTTATTCCAATTAAACTCAATGATTAATTCTTGTGCAGACTTGAATTGCAAATCCGCAGTGACGTTGCCCATAAGGTCTGAAGATTGATGGGGAATTAATATTTCCATTGTCTTTAGGCTCAACGATGGTTCAACTAAAATCAAGTCCTGACTGGTCTAAGGTATGAGAAATGCAATAATCAAATGTGGAAATGTAAAGGGAGCCTTATTGGAGGAGGTTGGCCGTTAACATGAATAACGGAGGTGAAATGCAACAATTACTCATAGTAGATGATGATATTGATATTGCCACAACCTTAAAAGAAATTTTTGAGGACGAGGGATATGATGTCCATTGTGAGCCCAACGGAATGAGAGCCCTCCAGTTTCTGAAATCTCAGCATGATAAATCTTGGGTGGTATTGCTGGATTTGATGATGCCTGTTATGGACGGATTCGAGTTTAGAGCCAAACAAAAACAAGAGCCCGAATTGAGTCATATTCCAGTAGTCATGATGAGTGCGGGTATGCGGGAGTTTCCGGAAGCAATGCTTGATGGGGCCAAGGCCTTTATTTCAAAACCCATTCAACTTCGTAATTTACTCTCTGTTATTGAAGCTCAGAAATAATTAATTAGGCATCAGTTGTTTTTTCGAAAATACAGTGCTTCCCAATGACGCCGCTATAATGCATGTGATGGCGCTCCACTGAATAACCGATAAATGCTCACTTAAGAAAACTAACCCAGATAAAGCTGCAAAAACTGGCTCCAGACTCATTAAAATTCCGAATGTATTGGTAGGAAGCTTCTTTAAAGCGAACATTTCTAAAGAATAGGGAAGTGCCCCGGATAAAACCGCCACAGCAACAGCCGTGGGCAGAATTTTTTTGTCAAAAAGCAGGGGCCCGGCACTTATAATTCCAAACGGTACTGTGAACATCGCTGCCACTACCATCCCAAGGGCAGCCACTGTTCCACTGTGCACTGAAGAACCTGCTTTTTTTCCAAATACAATGTACATGGCCCAACAAATGCCTGCCCCAAGGGCATAAAGAATTCCCAAAGGGTCCACGGGCTGAGAAATTTTAGTTAAGGGGAGAATGAGGATAATTCCGATTGCTGCCATAGCAGCCCATAGAAAATCTAAATTCTTTTTTGATGATAAAAGCGCCACGGACAATGGCCCCACAAATTCGATAGCCACGGCAATTCCCAAAGGAATGCGCCCCAACGCCATGTAGAATAGTAAATTCATGCCGCTTAAAGAAAGGCCATAAATGAAAACTGATTGGAGCTGTTTTTTATTGAGTTTTTGTTTCCACGGTCTCCAGACAAGACAAAGTATGATTGCCGCAAACCCTTGCCTGAGGAGGGTTGCACCCTCAGCTCCTATAATAGGAAACAGCCCCTTTGCGAAAGTCGCCCCAATTTGAATGGAGATCATGGAAGTCAGTAAAAGCAAGATGGGGACGAAATTCATGGAGCCAACATAACAGGTACCGGGTTACTTTCCCGGGAAAATCGCAAATGTAATGCAACGTGGCCACTCTGTCATATGGGAAACACCACAATTAAGGAGAACCCGGGAAAGTAACCCGGTACCTCACTAAAGTTTGGGGAAAAGGGGCCGATAAGTTGGGAGAGTACTGTTGGGATTACATTTGCGGGGGATCAAATAAAAAAGCAATTTATAGCTAGGTTAATTCTAGCCATCATTACTGTTGGAATTGTGATCAGCTTCACTAATTGCGGCGCACCTGTCGCGTTTACGCCCAAAGTTGCTGCCGCCCAATCTTCAAATTTCGCGCTGAAATCTTGCGATCCCTTATCAAAACCACCGTCGTCTCAATCTCTATCCTGTCCATCAATGTTGGGATCGGCTACGCAAACTCAAACAGTAACGTGTAACACGGATACTGGCGTATGGACCTCCGGCGGTTGGAGTAATATTGATTACAGTCAATGTCAGTGCGCTTTCCGGGGACAAGCAGTAAATCCTTCCAATGGCACTTGCCAATGTCCCGCCGGCCAAGCCGTGGTGGGAAACTCTTGCGCCGTTCCCACTTGTGACCCCGCTCAAAAGCAAGACGTGCAAACCTCAAGCTGTCCTGGTGGCAGCACAGGTCTTGTGACACAAAATAGAACTTCAAGTTGTCCCACTGGTCAAAGTTCGTGGCAATATGGGCCATGGTCAGCGCCGAACTATTCTTCTTGCAGTTGTACAATTCCGGCTCAGAGTTTTAATTTTAGTACCAATCGATGTGAGTGTGCTGTTGGTAACGAAGTTGTGGAAAACAGTTGCGTGCCAGTTTGCGACGACGGTCAATTCCGAGACAACGCCGGAGTTTGTCAGGCCTATCCTTGTCTCACATACCAAGCCGTAACTTTTCCAGCTACAATTCCTCCCAGGTCTCCTCAAGGGGTCTGCTACTATATGAAACTTACTGACGGTGTACCTTCTGGCGCCTCATCGGGAACCAAGATGCCAAACGTG
>JBBQPV010000033.1:0-10024 GCA_038216925.1 Bdellovibrionia bacterium | reverse complement strand
GCTCATGAATATGTGATTGCGCCATGGGCTCACCGCCAGTGACGCAAACATGGTTAGCCCCAAATTTATTAACTTCATCCATAACGGCACCAAGAGTTGATTTGGAACCTTCATAGTAGCTGTATTTGGTGTCACAATAAGTACAGCGGATATTACAGCCGGATGTGCGCACAAATACGGTGGGCCATCCACTTAAGGAAGACTCTCCTTGGATGCTGTAGAATATTTCATTTATCTTAATAGGCAAAAGTCTTAAGTCTGTCATAAAAATCACGCAATTATGCGTCGCAACAGCACCTTTGTCGAGGAGAATATCTAAGTGAAATCAGTTACTATTAAGGAATGTCACGATTCTTTGAAAAATTTAAAAGAGATGTCATTGGTGTAATTTGGGCGGCTTCTGCTATTTTTGTTGCGCTGGCTTTAGGGAGTTATCATCCCCACGACCCATCATTTAATACGTTCTCAAGGTCCTCGGCAAAAGTTCAAAACTTTTGTGGATACTTTGGAAGCTTTCTCAGTGACATGCTTTTTTACTTTCTTGGCCTTGTTGCGTGGGTTCTCGTTGCCGTAATGGTGAGAGAGGCAGTAAGAACTTTCAAAGGGCATAATCAAAAACCTCATCCCATGGCATTTGTTTGGTCTGGATTGATATTCATTGTAATGGGCAGCCTCATCTCACTGTATTTTCCGGAAGTGCGAATTTATGGAGGACAAATAGCTCTGGGCGGAGCCGTGGGTTTAGTTGTGAGTCATGGTCTTGTGGGAATTTTTAATCAAGGCGGTGTAGCAGTTATATTATGGGCTGCTTTTGTAGTGATGATTGTCTTTTACACAGAGAAGCCAATAAAAGAATTAGTGCCTTGGGTGTGGAGTTTCTTTCGAATCACTGCTCTCAAATTTCATACGATGCGTGAAGCGGCACAATACGTGCCCGTGGAAGTGATCTCAACCCAGCCGGCGTCAAATTTAAATCAGCCAACGGCCATTCAGAAATTTTTTCTTAAAGAACTGACCAAGCCAAATCCGGACATTACAGTAGACCGTATAAGTAAAAAACAAAAAGCCGAAAAATTAAACAAAGCCATGCAGCAAACAGCAAGAGAGATTGAAAATTGGAAGTTACCTAGCATTGAACTTCTATTAGACCCACCAAGTGAAAATAGAAAAGTAGATGAAAAGGAAATTTCTAGAAATGCAAGATTAGTTGAACAGAAGTTGGCTGAGTTTGATGTTACCGGGCAAGTGGTTGAGGTAAAACCTGGGCCAGCGGTAACGATGTATGAATTTAAGCCCGCAGCCAGTGTAAAAATAAATGAGATTACAAAACTTGCCGATGACCTTTCTCTGGCGCTTTCCGCGGAGTCACTGAGGATTATCGCGCCAATTCCGGGACGAGATGTGGTGGGCATAGAAACTTCAAATAGCTCTCGCCAGTCCATTTACATGAAGGATCTTTTAGAATCGCCGGACTTCTGGAATCCTGAGATTAAACTTCCCGTTGCTCTGGGGAAGAGTGTAACCGGCGAGGCAAAAATAATTGATTTGAGAAAACTTCCCCATCTATTGGTTGCAGGCACCACGGGTTCTGGAAAGAGCGTTTTTGTGATGTCTCTTGTTACAAGTCTCATCATGAGACATTCACCAAAAACTCTAAAACTTATAATTGTAGATCCTAAGCAAGTGGATTTGGCGGCATTTCACAAAATTCCTCATTTGCTTTTACCTCCCGTGAAAGAAACTCGGCCGGCCATAAACACCTTAAAGTGGCTAGTGCGCGAGATGGAAAAACGGTATCGCTCAATGAGTCAATTCGCCGGAAAAAGTATAGAGGGTTACAATGAAGCAGTCGGAAAACTATCTAAAGATGAAATTTTAAAACATGAAGAAAAAATTAAAGCTTTTGAAGCGGAACCGCAAACAGCCCTTCAGTCTTATTATTGTAAACCACTGCCATACATTGTGACAGTTATCGAAGAATTTGCAGATCTTATGTCTGTGGACCGTGTTGGGGTTGAGCCCCTTGTTGTCCGGTTAGCGCAAATGGCTCGGGCCTCAGGGATTCATTTGGTCATAGCCATGCAGAGTCCGAGACGAGAAGTTTTAACGGGTCTTATTAAAACAAATTTTCCTGGAAGAATTAGTTTCAAGGTGGCCAGTAAAGTGGATTCCACAATTATTTTAGACCAAAGAGGCGCAGAGCGATTGTTGTCTGTGGGCGACATGCTTTATCTTGCCCCCGCAATCTCTCAGCCCCAAAGATATCACGGGGCATTTTTGAGAGATGAGGAAATCAACGCTATTACAGATTTTTGGATTCAACAGGGCGCTCCCCAGTTTGAAGAAACCGCAGTGAAGTCTTTAGAGGCGGCCATTGACGATCACGGCGGTGGAGACATGGACCGGAGTGGAGACTATGATGAGGACTATGACCATGTGGTCCAATACGTCACTTCTCAAAAGGAAGTAAGCGCAAGTCTCCTTCAGCGTAGGTTTAGATTCGGTTATCCAAAAGCAGCTAGAATAATTGAAATGTTAGAAACTGAAGGGGTGGTGGGCCCCTCAAACGGCAGTAAGCCCCGCCAGGTCCTCGCAAACAAACTTGATTAAGAATTATAATTTATGATTTGATTCTCCTGTGAATAAACAAGCAGCAGCGGTTTTTGCGGGAATAGTCTTTACTATGCAACTAGTCTCCGCAGATCCGTCCAGAAATGGAAAAGTCATTAAAGAGGCAGAGAATTTAACCCTGCTTCAAGATCGAGAGCTCGCTTGCGCAACACTCTTCAAGGCATATAAAAAGGCTGACCCTAAGGACGCTGCCGAGTTAAAAGAAAAGTTATTTTATTTTGCAAAATATTATTACACGGACAAAGGATTCCAAGCATTCCTTTCTGGAAAAGAATTTTTAGATAAGCAGAAATATCAAGAGGCGGTAGAAAAACTCAGTGACGCAGATGAACTGGAAAAAAATAACACAGAAGTGATGCATCATCTTTCCATTGCATATTTGTGGGTTAAAAAGACAAAGGAGGCCATGGACGAGGCCACAAAGTCTCTCCAAATAAATCCACTGGATATAGAGCTTCTGAAAGATAAATTGGCCGCAGAGGTGGCTACGGAAAATTGGAGTCAGGCCATTTTAACTGCCGATGAGCTAATTAAGGAAAGATCTGACTCTAGCTTCTTAACGTATTACTTCAGGGGACTAAGCTATTTAAAAAATGATAAAAAAAATGAAGCCCGGCAAAATTTTGAAATGGCACTGAGTAAAGAAAAGAAATACGCAGAAATCTATTACTGGCTAAGCAGTCTTTATGAGCCCGCCTTGGCAAAAAATTTGATGACTAAGTATGATGAAATATGTAAAAACGGAGGGACTTTGAAAAATCAAAGAGACCCCGGTTTGTGCAGTCACTCAAAGGACAAAAACTTATGATTAAATTAAAGATCCTCACTCTCATCTTATGTGTAGTAGCTTTGAGTGCATGTGGTGTTAAAAGTGATCCGACTCCGCCGGAAACTCCTGCGGAAATCGGAAAGGGAAAGCCCTTGTATAAGGGGGGGGACATTGATAATGATGTTCCTTCAATAAAATCAAAAAAAGACGATAAAAACGAGAATGAAGAATAAATTAATCGAATTTTCAAAAATGACCGGATCAGGAAATGATTTTATAATTATAGATGCCATGACTGAGGCGGTTGTTCCCAAAGGGCGCGCCGAGTTTGCTAAAAAAATCTGTGACCGGCATTTTGGGGCAGGCGCCGATGGAGTTTTTTTCTTAGAAAAAGCTGAGAGCGCAAAGAACCACTTTAAATGGGATTTTTATAATGCAGACGGAAGTAACGCGGAGATGTGCGGCAATGGCTCAAGATGTGTTGCCAGATTTGCCTATGACCAGAAAATTGCTCCCGCCCAAATGAAGTTTGAAACTCGCGCCGGAGTCGTGGGCGCCAAAGTCAACGGAACTGAAGTAGAAGTGGAAATGACTAAACCAAAAATAATATTTAAATCTGTAGACGTGCCAACCGCAGAGGGATCGAAAGTTGCGGTGGGTTACTGGGATACCGGTGTGCCCCACGTCGTCCTTAATAATGACGACTGGGACGATGGCTATCTTAATGAGATGGGTTCATATTTGAGGAACTACCCTGCATTTAAAAAAACCAACGGCGCCAATGCAACCTTTTTTGAAATAGTAGGGCCGTCTCAAGTATTAGCGGCAACATTTGAGCGCGGAGTTGAAGCCGTGACCCTTGCTTGCGGGACAGGCGCTGTGGCAGCCGCCGCCCAGGCTGTGCTTTTAGGGCAAAAACCTCCACTGAAAGTTCAGATGCCCGGAGGACTCTTAAGTGTGGATTTTGGACCTGATTTTTCATTCGCAAAATTAACTGGGCCTGCTCATTACATCTATACAGGCCAACTCAGTGACGAAGTTGCAAAAAGTGGATAATCTTTTTTTTACCGGCGTTTCTACGGCACTTATCACTCCTTTTAAAAAAGGCAAAATCGATTTTAAATCATTAAAAAAACTTTTACGCTTTCAATTGGACGGCGAAATTAAGGGATTTGTTGTTTGTGGGTCCACCGGTGAAACCGCAACGCTTATATTAGAGGAAAAAGACAAACTCATTGATTTTGTTTTATCTGAAGTAGCAGGACAAGTTCCAATCATCATGGGAACAGGCACCAACAATACTCAAGAAAGTTATGAACTGACAAAAAGATTTTCTAAAAAAAAGCTGCAAGGGTTTTTACTAGTTACACCATATTATAATAAACCTCCGCAGAGAGGACTGATAGAGCATTTCGCGAAAGTTGCAAAAGCCAGTTCCAAACCCATGATTGTCTATAACGTCCCGTCAAGAACAGTGATTCGCCTAGAGGTAGAGACCGTTAAAGAGCTAAGTAAAATTAAAAATATAGTTGGAATTAAAGAGGCCGCTGGAGATTTAGAGATTATTTCTCAACTTGTGGAACGTCTGCCTAAGAATTTTTCGATTTTATCAGGTGATGACGAAACCTTTGTGCCTGCAATGGAACGGGGAGCCCATGGAGTTATAAGTGTAGTTTCTCATATTATTCCAAAGCTCTGCGTTAATGCGAGAAGCGGGGATCAGGAAAAAATCAGAGCGATATCGAAAGAGATTTTTGTTGAGTCTAATCCAATTCCCGTAAAATGGGCGTTAAAACAAATGGGTGTCATTGAAAGTGACGAGCTCAGGCTACCCCTTGTCCCCCTAGATAAACCACTACAATCAAACTTAAAAAATAAAATGAAAGAGATGGGCATATTATGAAGACTCTAAGGCTTGCTATCAACGGGGCAAATGGCCGCATGGGGCAAGAAATTATGGCCCTAGTTAAACGGACGGGAGACCGATTTTATATCACCGCAACCGTTGATGAAAAAATTGGAGGAGAGAGCTTTGATACTCACACTCGGATGTCTAACTTAAAGGCCACAAAGCCGGATGTCCTTATTGATTTTTCAAGTCCAAAAGGAGCTCTCCAAATTGCTCAGTGGTGTTTGGAAAATAAAAAGCCACTAGTGATTGGGACAACGGGATTTACTCCACAAGAAAGAAAAAAGTTTGAGACCATGAGTAAAAAAATTCCAATTCTGATAAGTGCAAACATGAGCCCCGGAGTAAATGCTTTGGCAGAGGCGCTGAAAACTTTTTCTCAAACTTATAAAACTTGCGACGTGTCCATTGAAGAAATTCACCACAAACATAAAAAAGATAAGCCCAGTGGAACGGCGCTCATGCTGAAAGCGGCCATTGAAGAGAACAATAAAAATAAACATAAGGTGCAGCCACCCTTAAGCATGCGCGGCGGAGAAATTTTTGGTATTCATAAAGTTTATTTTTTAGGAACCAGCGAATATATTAGCTTCGAGCATCATGCCCAAAACAGATCAGTTTTTGCTGAAGGCGCACTTTTAGCCGCCCGGTGGATTTGCGGCAAGTCACCTGGCCTCTATTCTATGAACGATATTTTTGCCAAGGGGGGAGAAAAATGAACATAGACTATGCTGACAGAGTAAGAAAGCTTCCGCCTTACGTTTTTGCCCGTATTGATGAACTGAAAAAAGAAATCATAGCCCAGGGGATGGAAATCATCAGTTTTGGAGTCGGTGATCCGGATCTCCCTACTCCTGAGAGAATTCTCAGAAAGCTTCACGAGGCAAGTTTAAAGCCGGAAAACAGTCGGTATCCCGGTTACAGCGGGATGATTGAATTAAGAAAAGCTATTTCCCAGTGGTATGAAGCAAGATTTAATGTGTCCCTTGATCCCCACTCGGAAGTTTTGGTTCTATGCGGATCAAAAGAAGGTCTTGCTCACATCCCTCACGCGTTTATTAATCCCGGTGACGGAGTTTTATTACCCTCGCCAGGATACCCCGTTTATAACACGGCAACCATTTTGGCTGGCGGGGTTCCCATTGCTCTTCCACAGAGAGAGGAAAAGGGTTTTCTTCCAGATTTAGAAATGATTGACCGTAAGGCTCTTGATAAATCAAAAATGCTTTTTCTTAATTTTCCATGTAACCCCACATCGGCGTCCGTAGAGCTAGATTATTTTGACAAGGTGACGGAGTTTGCTAAAAAACGAGATTTGATTGTCTGTCATGACAATGCCTATTCTGAAATTTATTTTGACAATAAAAGACCACCAAGTTTTCTACAGGCAAAAGGTGTAAAAGATATCCCCGCGGTAGAGTTTCATTCTTTTTCAAAAACGTTCAGTATGGCGGGCTTTAGGCTAGGCTTTGCAGTCGGTCATAAAAAAGTTATCGAAGGTCTTCTTAAAGTTAAAACCAATATTGATTCCGGAGTGTACCAGGCTATTCAAGAGGCGGGAATTGTGGCGCTGGAACAATGCTGGAAAGATTGCGATAGTTTCAGAGCACAATACCAAGAGCGCCGAGACTATCTATGTGCCGAACTCAAAAGGCAAAAATTTAACTTTTTAGTTCCCGAAGCAAGTCTTTACGTGTGGTGCAAGGTCCCCACGGGGTTTAGCTCAGAAAGCTTCACCGAATATTTAATTAAAGAAGCAGGAGTTATCGTCACTCCAGGTACCGGCTTTGGTTCTGAGGGTCAGGGCTACGTGCGCTTCGTGCTAACCATTCCAATTGAGAAAATGAAGTTAGGAATGGAGAAGATAGCAAAGGCATTGCAAAAAAAATGACCGCCATAGTCTTTTTGTGTAGTCGCCTCAATAAAGATTTGGGACCGCTACAAAAAATTATGGAGCGAATCTCTTTTGCCAATAAAATTTTAAAAACCAGCGACGTTTTTCAAACCCAAGATAAGGCAGGCATTGTGTCCCGTCCCTTTTTGTCTTGTACAATATCTGTTGAGACAGACATGGACCCTCAACACTTTTTGCAGTTTTTAATAGAAGCAAGAGGGCAAATCAATGACGAGCTTAACCAGGTGCCGGGATCCCAGGACAAAATAGTAGACTGCGATTTAATAGATTTCCAAGGGGAGGTGTTTCTCTCACCTCAGCTGACTCTCCCGTACCCAGAGGCCCACCAGAAGGCATTTGTTATCATCCCACTTTCAGAAATGCTCCCCAAGTGGCAGCATCCCGTTCTAAAAAAAACCGCGGCAGAACTAGCTAGAGAGGCCTATTGGCCCTCTTGGGGAAGTTTCTTTGCAGGGGGTAAGACCCTGCTTGATTTTTAAACAGGCCAGGACTATCAATGATTGGTCACAAATATGCGGAGGCATGAATGAAAATTTATATTGATAGCGCGGACATTAATGACATCAAAGAAGGAATTTCCTTGGGGCTATGCGATGGTGTTACAACCAACCCAACCTTAGTTGCCAAAACGGGGAAGGACTTTAAAGAGGTCATCAAAGAAATCTGTCAGGCTGTTAATGGCCCCATATCTGCGGAAGTGGTCAGTCTTGAGGCGGGAAAAATGTATGAAGAAGGCCGAGAGCTTGCAAAACTTCATGACAACATCGTTGTTAAAATTCCCATGGGAATGGAAGGTCTAAAAGCTGTGAAGCGATTTGCGGCGGAACGGATTAGGACTAACGTCACCCTTATTTTTAGTCCCCTTCAGGCGCTTCTCTGTGCAAAAGCCGGAGCTTCATTTGTAAGTCCCTTTGTTGGAAGACTTGATGATGTAGGTGCGGTGGGAATGGATCTGATTAAGCAAATTCGGACTATTTTTGACAACTATGACTATCCAACAGAAATCCTTGTGGCTAGCGTTAGAAATCCAATTCATGTTTTAGATGCAGCACTATGCGGTGCAGACATTGCCACCATGCCTTTAAGTGTTGCGCGAACTTTAGCTAGTCATCCTCTAACTGACAAAGGTATCCAACTATTCTTGAAAGATTGGGAGAAGGTTCCCAAGCAAGATGCCAAATCTCTTTAAGAAATTCTTAGTCGGAGCTTCATTGTGTTTAATCACACTAGGGTGTTCGACTATGCAGAGTTCGGAGCCGACTAACTACGCTTTGACCTCCATATTTAGTGCTATTGAAAAGGCGATGAGCATGGGTATCCAGGGCTATAGTCAGAATCATCGAGAGTTTTATTCTAGACCTTTTTTGGTTAAGCAAGACGAAAAAGTGATGAAGTCAGGACTTAGGGAACGGGGGATAGCGAAGGTTGTCGTTTTAGGAGAATCACGTCCATACACTATAGAAACTCAAGTCGTAGTGGAAAGAAATCGAGCGGGTGATGCATCTGACTATTCTAAAGATCGCTACGACCATCGACTAGCCAAGAAACTACTCACTAGCATATTGTCCATATTAGATAAGCGAGAACATAATAAGAACGCCATTGACGACTTCCGTCCTTTCTAGCTACAATTTTAGATAGAGTATTCATCGTTTTTCCTCTGACTAGGAAGGTTTGAGTGAAGGCATTTACATCGCCGTTTTTTTGGCCCCTTTATTCATGGATGTTTTTATCCATTGCATCCCCTACAGCCGTTGGAAATTTTGATTTCATTCATGTTACCGACACTCACTCTCTCACCGTCACCGTTTCTAAAAATTCTCCTCCTCTTGCTGCAATTGCCGATGATTCTCTTACCCCAGTGGTTACAGAGCCTGTACAAAAAATCCACTATAATAAAAGAGTGCGAGTTCTCTCTGCCGATGGGAAATCCGTTTGGCCGCACCTAAGTAAATTTGCCGACTATTTTGAAAAAGAGCAGTTTCGGCAAGAGTTGAGAATTCGTCTCTCTATAAATAGACAAAAAGTTATAGAGAAAATGCAAGCAGAGGCAGCCGCCAGGAGAGTTGTGCGAATCCCAATTGCGCCCACATCACGGGGCACATCCGCCGATACTGTTGTTGTGAAGTCAGATAGAATTTCTGAACTTATTAGCCTGGTCTCACCAGTCCATTATGAATACGTAACCGGCCAAGAAATGCACATTGCCGCATCGGACGCTCGCGCGGTCAGTAATGTTGGTGGTGCGCTGCCCGTAGAAGAACATCAGATTCAGAGAGGTTTACCTAGGGGTGAAGACGCCCCTCCGGTAGTCATAGACGTAGGGCCGCAGACAGAAAAGAAAACAGGATTATTTAAAGTAAGTCCCCTCCCGCAAGCTGTCGCGGCATCTGCTCCAGCTATCGCGGTTGCCAAAGAGCAGGCTTCTGCTGGCGATCTCACTCAGCAGTCTATCCCCATAGGCGCAGATATCGTGGCCCTTGATGGAGGGACTGTGGGAAACCATAAAATTTTGGGCCAGGTGGAATTGTCCGGGGGACTGGCTGTCACAAAAGATATGAACAACCTGACTATTCAATGGAAAACCGGCTCTATGAAGTCCCAGGGTGTGGTCAATATTTCTACGGGGCAATTTGTGATCAATACACCCATGCTCACCGCTGGAAAAATTATTGCCTTAGTAACCGATTCTGAACACCGTATTATTGGCCGAGGAGATTTTGATTTAGACGGAGTGGTAACTGCGGATCAACCAGTCCTCGAAGGGGTAAAGCTAATTATTGAGCCTGTGGCTGGAGGC
>JBBQPV010000032.1:0-10153 GCA_038216925.1 Bdellovibrionia bacterium | reverse complement strand
TTGAGGGCAAAGAACCTTACTTTTACCAAAGACATTTTTCCAAAGTGGAATGTTGTTTCTCCCCAAATACCAAATATGGGAACCTTTAGACATCATAATGAAATGATCTATGGTTTTTAAATCAATTGGGAAGGAATTTTCATCATCCCACTCATCAGGGAGATTAGTGAAGTCATCTTTGGCAGTGATCACTCCAAACCGCGAGTTACCGTGGCCAACAGCTTTTTGTAAATGGGTCTTTAATAAATTCTGCTCTGACTTAAACATTGTCTGGACTTCAGGATCCATGAACTCCATTAAAGTTTCAAACCGCAAATTTCCCGTCATTTCCGGAGCCTGCTTAATTTTTAAAAGTCGGAGGTATAAAGGAATTATTCTCGTCTTTAAAACATTTCGACCAATAAGGCGTCTGGCGAGGTTAAGTGATCGAGCATCTTGGATAATTCCGTCCCAGCTTTTCATGGTGGTGGTTTCTGACACGGGGGGATTAAGGAGTAACGTATTTCCGTCAATAATGTGACCCACGTCCATTCCCAATGCGACAGCGCTTATAAAGCCACCTTGACTTGCCCCGATAAGATGCACTCTTTGGATTTTTCCTCCCCACTGCTTTTTTAGCTCAGTGATTGAAGCCAAGACTATCTTTGCTTCATCATAGAAAGACCCTAACTTAAACCCTGGTAACTGAATCTCAAACTCGGGACTGAGGCCACTGGGCAACAAAAGCACATGTCCCAACTCTGATAGTTCACGAACTAATTTTCTAGGCTGCAGATCATCTATATTTTGAAACATTCCCGGCACGACAACAAACAAATCGGAAGGTTCACCCGCCTGGACTATTCGCACTTCCAAATTCCAATTGGATGACAATTTCAGAATTTCTTTGCGTTCTTCACCTCGCCCCCGAACTCTTTCAGGAAAAAAGTGAGTCAAAATTTCGTGGACAGAATTGTCCCGGATTGATCGGGCGGGACCAGTCCCCATGACCATCAACTTCCTACCCTCCACTAGCTCCGAAGTCTCAGCAGTAAAAGGGCCGGCTTGGAGGGCAATGGAGGAGAATAGAACTACGAGAAATAAAAAAGAAAAACACATTTGTTTTTGATTAAGCAAGACTTAGACCAGATATTCCAGATTTGTACACGTCGTATCGAATGGAATTACCTTTAAATTGGGCGGCTGTAGGGACCAGAATTGGTTTGGCGGGCAGCGGCCTTTTCACAACAATTCTTGCCTTTGTATAATTCATAGCACGTTCCAAAATTTCGACGGAATCGGCACTAGCCATATCACCCAAAAGGAGCTGCAAAACTTGCATCGCTTTTTTAGGCAATGAGGACTTCGTTTTTTCCGGAAACATGGGGTCCAAATACACTACGTCAAAATCCCCAATGGGAAATTCTAAAAAGTCCGCTTCAATAAAATTTAATTTTTTTAACGTAGGTGTAAGTGTGGGGTTGTCTAAACCTCTACTATGTCCGTCTTGAAGAAGTTTAAACATGGTAGGATTTTTTTCTAAGGCTGTGACCTCAAAGCCCAAATGAGCTAAGAGAAAAGCATCCGTCCCCATACCCGCAGTTCCGTCCAAAATTCTTTGATTTTTTTTTCCACCGACGGCTTTAAATAATAATTCTGATCTCCCGGTGGTATGTTTTGCTCTGTACCCAATGGCACCTTCAGAGAAATCTACATAGACGGGTGTAAATCCATCTACAGCTAATGATAATTTCCCATCAAATAATTTAAGTTCAGGTTTGAGCAAAATGCCTCAATAATTTTGGAGTGATGGGAATGAGTTTTAAAAGACTCTCTAGGCGAGACTTCGCCTTCAGATTTTCTCTATTAATCTTTTTGGCCAGTATAAATTCGTTTTTAAGCGAGTGCTCCCATCCTATTAATTCCGTGACTGTCACTTGGTAGCCTTTACTCTCTAAAAAAAGCGCGCGGATGACATTGGTCAATTGACTGCCAAACTCTCGGCGATGAATTCCGTGGGCCCATAATTCGCCAATCTCTGTAGATGCGAGAGATTTCTTTAATTGTTCAGCCACTTCTGCCTGGCAACAAGGAACAAGGGCGATGTAATCGGCATTGGCGTCTAGAGCTGATATAATGGCATCATCGGTAGCTGTGTCACATGCGTGTAAGGCCGTGAGAAGATGCACTAGCTCTACTCCAGACTCTGAAATTTTTCCTGAAATGAATTTCATATTTGTAAAACCCAGTTTTGCGGCGCTTACTTCAGATTTTTTTACCAGTTCTTCCCGTTCTTCAATGGAGATGACGGTGCCTTTGCCTGAATTTTTAAAAAAAACTTCATTGAGAATAAATCCTAAATAGGATTTGCCCGCACCCATATCCACAACATTTATATTGTCATGTCTGGACATAAGATCTTCCATGGCCGGCCTGATAAGATTAATCAAGTGATTGACCTGTTTTAATTTCCGTCTAGCATCAGCGTTTAAATCCCCTTGGGGCGTGAGGAGATGAAGCTCCTTAAGGAGTCCGGTACTTTGATCCGGCAATAATTCTGCTTTAAGACTATGACTTTTTATTTTTTGACGAGATTTCATTTAATTCTTTATCCACTGATATACGATTATCAAAAACAAAACACTGGCCTTCCCAAAAAGACCCGTCGGTATCCTCTAAATATTTTAAAATGCCACCCTCCACTTGCCACACATCTTTGAAACCTTTTTCCAACATATAGGCCGTGGCTTTTTCACATCTGATGCCGCCAGTGCAAAAGGTCACGATGGTTTTTTCTTTTAGTGGCATTAATTTTTCACCAACGGCTTTTTTGAATTCAGTAAATTTTGAAATTCCGGGATTTAGCGCCCCTTTGAAAGTTCCCTGCTCTACCTCAAAGTTATTTCTTGTATCCAGGAGAACAACTTCTTTTTTGGATTCAAGCCATTTCTTTAGTTCCAAGGGCTTTAGATAGTTTCCTGTTCTCACATGAGGTTTGACGCTTTTCTCATTAAACGTGAGAATTTCTTCTTTAATTTTTATGAGGAGCTTTTTAAAAGGTTGGGTTTGGGATCTAGCCACTTTAAATGAAATATTGGAAAATCGAGGGTCTTTTTGAAACTCGATTATAAAGTCTTGGATATCGGTATCATGGCCGGCCAGCATTCCATTTATTCCTTCGCCGGCAATAATCATTGTTCCCATGAGATCTAAGTTTTCCGCCATTCCCTGCATCTGAGCTTTAAGGAGCTCAGGCTCTTCAATAGCGACAAACTTGTAGAAAGAAATATGTGTGTATTTATCCATAATAGAGGTAGGAATATGCCGGAAATCAACGCAAAGCACAAGAAGGGACTATGAGATACCAAGTTGTCACAACCGCTGTAGGAGCGGTGACTATTAGGCATATGGATTTGGAAGAAACAATCCACCCTTCTGGGCCGGCGCTCGAGTCCATTGAAACTTATGTTAAGCAGTCGAAATTACGGGATAAACTTCTCAGTGAAGACTCTAAACCTCTAGTCATTTTTGATGTGGGGCTTGGTGGCGCAGCGAATACTTCCGCAGCTGTGGACTGCTGGAAAGATCTCAGGCTTCAAGGGGGAAAACCCAGAAATTTGGAAATATATAGCTTTGAAAATGATCTCTCAGTCCTCGGCTTTACATTGGAAAATATTCAGAAATTTCACCATTTGAATTCAAATTTAGAAATTTTAGAAACTCTTGTGAATGAAAAAATTTACGAAATGCCTGGATTGAGATGGGAAATTTTAGAGGGGGAATTTGAAGATAGAATGTCGAGTCTTGCTCGAAAAGTATTGCCCCATGCGGAGGTGATCTTCCATGATCCCTACTCGCCATTAAAAAATCCTAATATGTGGGACTTGAAAACATTTAATAATTTGCGAGATCAAAGCACGGATAATTGTGTGCTGGTTACATTTAGTCAAGCCACTCGGGTGCGGGCTGCACTCATTGCCGCAGGATTTTACGTTGGTCACGGGACGGGTTTGGGAATGAAACGAGAGTCTACAGTGGCCAGTACTGCGATTGGGTTGCTGGAGGTCCCACTAGAAACCACGTGGATAAATAAATGGGCAAATTCAGATTCGGCGTTTCCCCACGATGTTGATCTTAAAATGCGTGATGAATTTGAAGCCAAGCTACGCTCTCAGTTTATGAAATGGGTGCGGCCCGGGAATTTATGAAATAAATCGATGATTCACATGACGACTTGAAATGGAGTATTTTCATAATGAACACTACTACGAACAACTGACCGCAACATTACATGTAGATGTTATTTTTAACGAATTCACGCCATTCATTAGATTTCTTGAATCCTGTTCTTATAAAATTTTGATCTAACTTGCCGGCTTTTATTGTTCTTTCCACAAGTTGAGCCCTGTAGCAAAGTGAGTGATGTGGGTCAAAGTAGTTGCCTACGTGTATTGGAACTATACGTGTTTGAACTAACCATTCATTCACCATATTCAAACATTGATTATAGTCATGCTGCCCTCGTAACTTAGACTTTTTGCTATCCGATTTTAAGAGGGTAAGAAATAATCCGATTCCCGCCCGTGGGGGAATGCCTAAGTTCGATGCCCAAATTGTGGCAAGCCGATCTGCGTCTTGTTCTACATTATAGTATCCAAGTCCACTTACGTTCGCCATTTCCACCTTTGCAATAATTTTCTTAATTTGGTCGGAAGCAGCCATGAAAAGTTCGTAAAAAGTAAAGTCTCTTTGTTTAGCTATTTCTTTAAATTTATCCACATCAATATTGATTTTCAGCCATTCAAATTCGGCGATAGCCACTGACAAATGGCTATTGACCACAAGAGTCTTACTACAGCTTAGAAAGCTGTCCGTGGAAGGACGCTTCTCAAGTTTGAAATGTCCGCAAGCTCTCTTGCACATATCAGATTTACAAAAGTAATCGTATGGGGCCGTGCTCATCAAATAAATCGATTTTATTTTTAAAAATTCTTGAAGTTGCTTTTTAATAGCTTCTAATTTGAAATCATACTCATTAGCCAAGATGGAATTGTCAAAAATATATCCTGATGCAAGCATCTCTTTCCCTTCATTGAGGAGAGAGGGATCGGCGGAGGGATGTTCTGTAGTCTTATAATTTCTGTCGTTATAAAAATAGGAAAGTTCAGTCGAGATTCCCGTTGAGCCATGCGCCTCGTAATAGTGGGCGGCTTCATGCAATAGCACAAAAACTGCCTGAGCTTCATTTTCTGCTAATTTAAGTAGCGACGTAGTTATAGACAGTGTGGCGAGAGTCGTAATAAATCCGAAATTTTTAAAAGTAGAACCATCGTAGTTGTCGTCAAAACATTTCTGACTCGCTAAAAAGTATGGACCCTTGTCTACAATACTGCATTCAGGCTGAATTCTTTTAAGGTCTTCCATAAAACTCGCGATTTGATTTTGGGAAGCCGTCTCAGACTTCTTCTCCACTGTGAACAGGCTAGGAAATATTTTCGTAGGTTGAAAGGGAACTCCCTGAAATAAGGGAAGCACAATACCTTCTCTTGAAGTGTTTGGATTTGGGTCTGCCATTACAAGCGGTTTACCAAAGCAAAGCATCTCTTGGCGTACGTATGTTTCATATTCTGAGCTTTTAGCGATTCGAACAATGGGCTTGGGCGTGTAAGTAAAAACTGATGGATTCTCAGCAACTAGTTTTTCATGGAGTCTATCGATCCAGTGTTGCATTCTTCCTTGAAGAGCATTCTCGACTACTGCAGCTTTTTTGTAATTTAAAATATTGTGAGGTGAGGACGCCTCCATAAGTGCAAACTCTGCATTTGAAACTCCATACCATTTCCAACTCTCGGCCCCATAACTTGGCAATGCACAGAATAGTCCATTCAAAAATACAGTAATGGAAATTAGTACCCTCATGTTTTTATCCTCGAAATAAGCTGAACCATTGAATTATGTTACTGCAAACGTGCCAAGGAGTTTTGTGACGCTTTTTATGTATTAAAACCACAAAAATAAACGCCGATATTGTCTAACCCCCTAGAAGATTTAAATAAATTTACTTAGGGGTTATTCAATCAAAGTGACAAAAAAGGGAATGATCCTGTTGAAAAACCCTGAGTTGAGCGTGTCAAATCAAACCTAAATCCAAATTAAGCAACAAAAATGAAGAAAATCAGACTTATTCAACAAACCTAATATTTTTCGCATCACCTCTCTGTGCATCCAGTGTTTCGCTAGGATGAGATGTGAAATACCTCGTGGCTTGGCGACGGCCCTCACCGTTGACAAAGGCTCAGCTCCTGAATTATCTATTAACAAATAGATTAAAAAGGGAGTCGCCAATGGGACGCAGTTGGATACAGGGTCATAAAGATATTCAAGCCGCAAAAAAAGGAAATCTTTTTACAAAACTATCAAAAGAGATTTCTGTGGCAGCAAGATTAGGCGGAGCTGACCCCGACGGCAACGCTCGCCTCCGAGCATGCATGGAAGAAGCGCGGGCCCTCTCCATGCCCAGAGAAAATATTGAGCGCGCAGTAAAAAAAGGTGCAGGAACACTGGAAGGCGTAAGTTATGAGGATATTAATTATGAGGGTTATGCCCCACATGGTGTAGCCGTTCTCATTGAGGCATTAACAGACAACCGCAACAGAACGGTTTCAGAATTGAAGTCCCTTTTTAAAGAATACGGTGGGAATTTAGGTGAAGTGGGAAGTGTGGCCTGGATGTTTCAAAAAGTAGGAATCATTGATGCGAAGAAATCCCCATTACCTGAAGATTTGGACACAGAAGCCATTGAAGTCAATGCACAAGCCGTCGAAAAATTACCCGATGCCCATGCCAGCTTCACAACCGATCCCGGAGATTTAGAAGCAGTCAAAACAGCCCTCACTGGAAGAGGTTGGGAAATCATAAAATCGGAATTTGGTTTTGAAGCGAAAAATCAAACAACTCTAGATGAATTAAAGAGAAAAGAAGTCATAGAACTTTTAGGTGCAGTCAGCGCCCACGACGACGTGAGACGGGTACACACAGCTTTAGCTTGACCTGATCCTTCTTTCGGGCCAAAAATAGACAATGTTTAAAAGAAGACCGCTCAATAAAAACAAAACTGACGCACCCGCTGCTGTTGGAACTTCAACTCCCACTCTACCCGCTGCCACTCCACCAGGTCCCACTTCGCCACGGCCCGAGAGGACACCCAATCAAAATAGAAATCCTAGGCAAAATCGACATGGGGGCCGCGGACAAAATCAAAACCAGAATCTGAATCAAAACCCATCATCACAAGCACCTTCCGCCGGCAGCCAGCAGGGACTTCCCTCAAGTCATGGACCAGGATTAAGATCCCCGGGTCAACAAAGACCGAGACCCCAAGGACCAAGACCGCCAGGGTCCCGTCCCCAAGGACAAAATCAAAGACCTCAAGGCCAACAAGGACAACAGGGCCAGAATTCCAATTCAAGAAGAAACAGAAATAGAAGGCCGCAAAACAGACCTCAACCACCACCAGCTTATTTACAAAGAGATATCTTACTGATGCTTACTCCGGAATCTTCAAAGACCATTGAGGAAGTCAGAAATCGATTTGATCCGTTGTCAAAAAAAGTCCCCGCACATATTACCGTGCTCTTTCCAGAACCCGCGGCCAAAATAACCAATGACTTTATTAAAACGTCAAACGTCACCGAGCTACCCTCTTTAAGATCTCTAACATTTCAGTCGATTCAGATCATTGACGATATGTATTTGTGGCTTGTTCCCAATGACGAAAGCGCTGATAAATTAAAATCTTGGCATGAGGAATTTAGAAAACGACTTCCGGAGAATACTCAGGATGAAAAGTTTCAGCCCCATCTTACGTTAGGATACATCCCTAGAAAAGTTCCAGAAGAAGAGGCTCTTGCTTTTGCCAAGAACCTCATCCCCACCCCACTCACTCTTAGCTTTGAAAGTCTGCTCCTGGAGGAATTTGGTGAGGACCAGCAATCCCGATCACTGGATAGATTTCAGATCCTTCTTTAACGGCTGTTTAGTGGCCAGTTTAAATTCTCCCTTTTGAATCTCTACTAAATCCACTGCTATGTTTGCAGCTTCTTTCACAGCAGGTTGATTCAAGTACTCAGGATCTGCTGCACCTTTACGTTTAACCTTTTTATTTTTTTCTTGGTTATTGGCCTGTGTCTTTTTCATCACATCAGCCAAATTCAACACACCATTTTTTTCGTCATTCTCTTTTAGTTCCGAAATGACTTTTGCAAATTCCTTACTTTCATCCACACGAATTCTTGAAGATTTCTGGAGGTTCTCAATTTGACTTGCTTGAAGAGGCATGTACCCATCGTCTTTTCCGTTAGCCTCTTCCGATAAAAATGGAGCCAGAGATTTTTTGGGAAGTGCATAATCAAGTGCTTGTTCACTAAATTCTTTCGACGTGTACGGACTTGGAATCAAAACATCAGACTCCACTCCGCGCTCTTGAGTAGAAAATCCACCGGGCGTAAAAAACATCCCCGTAGTCACTTTAACCGCGCCCAACTCATCTCTTAGTTTCATTACTGCTTGGACGGTGCCTTTTCCAAAGGTGTGATCAGAACCGATTATCACGGCACGTTTGTAATCCTTCAACGCTCCCGCAACAATTTCAGAAGCACTGGCGCTGAGACGACTGGTGAGAACAACAAGTGGGCCTTTGTAAGGCATGACGCTGTCTAAGTCTGCTAACACTTCTACGCGGGAATCAGAGTCTTGTGTTTCAACCACGTTGCCTTTTTTTATAAAAATTCCTGCAACCTTGACCGCCTCTCCTAAAACTCCACCACCATTTTTAGAAAGGTCCAAAACCAGAGCGTCAACTTTATTTGTGACGGCTTCTTTTACAAGTTTTTTTACGTCCTCTGAACAAGAACGCATTCCTGTATCAGAATCAGAGTAAAAGGACGGAAGATCAAGAATTCCAATTTTGAATTTCTTGTCCCCTTCTTTTTTGTCAATGTAAGTGAGTTTGGCGGCTTCATCTTTTAAGTCAATTTTATCTCGAGTCAAAGTCACTATCGCCCGAGGAGTTTTCTTGCTCTGTCTCAAAATAGTCAGCTTAACTTTTGAACCTTTATGCCCACGAATTAATTTCACAACATCTCTTAAAGGCATATCAATGACAGTTTCAAATTTTCCATCACCTTGAGCGACAGCAATAATTTTGTCTTTTGGCTCTATCTCACCAGACTTTGCCGCTGCCCCGCCAGGTACTAAACTCTCTACAACGGTGTATCCATCCTGAGAACTGAGCGTCGCTCCAATCCCTTCAAGGGAAAGTTTCATATTGATTTCAAAATCCTCTAAAACATCTTTAGATAGAAAATTAGAATGGGGATCAAGTGCAGAGGCAAACGAATCTAAAAAAGTAGAGTAAAGATCGTTTTGCTTATAGTCTTTAGCCTGTTTTAAAACAATCTCATACCTGTGGGTCAATTGTTTTTTAGCTTCAGGAAGTTTCATGTCCGCTACAAGATAATTTGAAATTTGAAATTGCAAATATCGATTTTGAAAATCAGCTAATTCTTTTTTGTCTTTAGCATAAGTGCGTTTATCAGGATTTATGACGATGGTTGTTTTTTCTTGAAACTTAAAATCAGGTCCAAGTGTTTTTTTAGCGAATTCATATGCCTCTTCCACTCTTGTCACATAGAGCTTGTGGGCCTCTTCTATACTATCGCATTTTTTTGTTTCTATTTTTTCAAATAGCCCTGTCATGTGTTTTTTAATTGTGTCTACATCGGCCTGCAGAAAATAAATTTTAGAAGGATCAATCATTTTAATAAATTGGGTGACTGTTCTTTCCTCTAGAGCGGGGGTCAACTTTTTGTACATCACGTGCTGACTCAAAAACGCGTTCAAGAGTGGGTGAACGGTTTCACAGGATAAACTTCCCGTTGCCTTGGCATGGATGGAAAAAGCAAAAATCGCAGCTAAAACAAAACTCATACTTTTCACGTGGAGTCCTTTCATTGACTAGACTTCTTATAGAATAGGGCTAACGCAATATATTATTCACTAAATTATTAATCAAAAAAGCTCAGTTGGTTAGCCGGCGCTTCTATTAGATGATCGGCAAAGACTTCCTGTTTCATGAGCTGCCCACCATGGGTGTCTATAATAAAGAATGAATTTG
>JBBQPV010000031.1:0-10182 GCA_038216925.1 Bdellovibrionia bacterium | reverse complement strand
CGTTTTTAGAATTAAAAGGGTTATCAAAGCGTTTTCCTATCAAAGGTGGGTTTTTTTCTCGTGAAGTGGCCAGCGTCAAAGCTGTGAGTGACGTAAGTTTGACTATTAAACGTGGGGAAACTTTAGGACTTGTCGGTGAGTCCGGTTGCGGGAAGTCGACTCTTGGCCGATGTGCCATTCGACTTCTAGAACCGTCGGCGGGAGAAATTTTTTTAGAGGGTCAAAATATTACCCGTATGAAAGGCGAGGAGTTACGTTCTTTGAGACGGAAAATGCAAATCATTTTCCAAGATCCCTATGCGAGCCTCAATCCTCGAATGAATATTGGAAAAATAATTGAAGAACCACTGGTCATTCATAAAATTGGGGCAAACCAAAAAGAACGCCTGGACCGAGTGCGAGAATTATTAGAGCTGGTTGGTCTCAGAAAAGAAGCGGTGTATCGGTATCCCCATGAATTTTCTGGCGGGCAGAGGCAGAGAATTGGAATAGCCAGGGCACTGGCAGTTGATCCTCAACTTATTGTCTGCGATGAGCCTGTATCTGCCCTTGATGTTTCCATTCAAGCCCAAGTTATAAATTTACTCATGGACCTTCAGCAAAAATTTGGGCTCACGTATTTGTTCATCGCCCACGATTTAAAAGTTGTAGAGCACATTAGTAACCGAGTAGCGGTTATGTATTTGGGAAGAATTGTGGAACTTGCTGAAGCTGACGAGCTTTATAAAAACCCTCAACACCCTTACACGCAGGCTTTACTTTCCGCGATTCCAGTACCTAAAGTTGGTGCGGACAGGAAAAAGAGAATTATTTTGCAAGGTGATGTTCCCAGTCCGGTGAATCCGCCTAGTGGATGTCATTTTAATCCGCGCTGTCCAATCATGACCGAGGAGTGTAAGAAAATCGATCCTGTGTTAAAAGAAACTGGGGCTGGTCATTTCGCTCGTTGTATAAAGGTCCCGCCACTGGGAATTTGAAGTTCAATTGCAGTGCGCTGTGTGAGCGGTTGCGGAGGTCAGTGTTGTGGCCTCGGCGCTGTGTGACTAATGGGCCTCAATCTACTTCATGCGAAAATCGGATCTCTGAAGTCCGGATATTTGCTTAAAGAGTGATTTAATTGCTTTAAACTGTGTCCCGATTTTGCATTCTTGCCGACCATGAGTTCTGAAGCTTTAGAAATTTATTCCAATGAAAAATTAGTATTTAAGCTTAAAGACTTAGTATCTTCGGAGCGCAACATTCTTGCGGAGATTCTTGATCTGCTCCGGGAGGCGGATCGTCGGAATCTTTATGTGGATATGGGTTACCCGTCCCTGTACGAATTCTGCGTGGGGCACCTGGGCTACGCGGAGGCCGCCGCTTATCGACGAATTCAGGCTATGCGTATTTTAAGAGAAGTTCCGATTTTGAGAGAGAATGTAGAAAACGGCACGTTAAACATTACTCATCTTTCCCAAGCACAGAGTTTTTTCAACATGGAGAGGAAGAAGAATAAAAAACTCTACTCCCCTGCGGAAAAAGAGGAAGTGATATTACGCCTTCAAAACAAATCAAAACTGGAGGCGGAGCGTGAGCTCATTAGCATCTCACCAAATATTAGTTTAGCGCCGGAAGAATCGGTGTCCTTCGTGACAAAAGAGCAAATCAGGTTGAGGATGACTATTGATCAAAAACTTTTTGATAAGTTAAATTTGTTAAAAAGCCTCATGTCCCATAAGAACCCAAACATGTCCTATGCAGAATTGGTGACTGAGTTGGCAGACAGGGCCCTTCGAAAACTTGATCGTACCACTCATAATTCTAGCGAACAACGCACCGTTTCTTCTCCGGAGAAAATGGAAATTGAGGAAGAAGAATTGAAAGTCCAGATGGGCGCACCTCGGTCTCGTCATATTCCGGAGCGAATAAAAGTAAGGATTTGGCAAAGAGACGGTGGGAAATGCCAATTTAAAGATAAGAAATCAGGAAAACTCTGCGGCAGCGTCCACTTTGTTCAAATTGATCACATCATTCCGTTTTCTGAGGGTGGGTTGAGCACTGATCCAACTAATTTAAGGCTTCTATGCAGCAAACATAATCAATGGCATTGGGAGACCGGCTAGCAATTCATGTATTAACTTAGATTCAGATTTAGATGTTTGATATGAAAAATTTATCTCAGTCTTAGCAATGTTCGAACTGTGTTTTTTATTTCATCTACGTTGAACGGTTTTTTAATGTAATCGTCTGCGCCAACTTCAAATCCACGCTTTACATCAAACTCGCTGGTTTTTGCTGAAATAAAAACTAGAGGAATTTTCTTTAGGTCTTCGTTCTCTTTTAACAATTTACAAAGCTCAAACCCATTGATCCACGGTAAACCAATATCAAGCACTATTAATTCCAGTGTAGACTCATCAAGTACTTGAGACAGTTGTGTACCATCAGCTGCCACTAATACTCTGTACCCTTCAGACTCAAAAATACGCTTTAAAGCCAAGCGCATTGTTTCATCGTCATCGATGACTAAAATAGTTTTCGGTTCTTCCTTTTCTTTTAGACGTCGAAAGTCCGCAAGAGATACCACTTTTTCTTTTGTGATTTTCTCGCGCGTAATTTTCTCTATTTTATCTACGAGCTTTTTAGTATTTACGGTTTTCTTAGAATAACGAGACATCCTTATCTCACCCCTTTAGTATGTTATTTAATTATAAGGGTCCATTGATGCCGCTCTCAAGCTTCTTTTAAAAAACTCGCCTGGCCTAGACTTTTGTTAGTGCCCCTCTGCCTCTAAAAACCGCTCCGCTTCAAGAGCAGCCATACAACCGGTTCCTGCGGCAGTCACGGCCTGTCTAAAGATGTGGTCTTGAACGTCCCCAGCGGCAAAAACTCCGGCAATATTTGTTTGAGTTGTCCCTGGTTTTGTTATCAAATATTTTGAATCGTTCATTTTTAAGAATTCTTTAAATATTTCGGTATTAGGTTGATGGCCGATAGCCATAAATATTCCTGTTACTTTTAGGTCTTTTACTGTGCCATCCTTTAAATTTTTAATACGAACTCCATCAACTCCCTTATCGCCTAATATTTCTTCCACAGCACTATTGTAAATCACTTCTACTTTTGAATTTTTGAGCAATCGCTCCTGCATAATTTTACTTGCTCTAAACTCATCGCGACGATGAACGAGATAAATTTTATTGCAGAATCTGGTCAAGAAATTTGCCTCCTCCATTGCTGTATCTCCACCACCGACCACCACTACGTCTTGCTTTTTAAAAAAAGCTCCATCACAAGTCGCACAAGCAGAAACTCCCTTGCCCATGAGACGTTGTTCACTGGGGATTCCAAGCCACTTCGCGGATGCTCCCGTCGCGACGATAACGGTTTGAGACTCAAAAACTTCGTCATCAATCCAAACTTTAAATGGGCGCTTTGAAAAATCCACTTTTGTCGCATTTTTGGTGATGAAGCGGGTCTCAAATCTTTCCGCCTGCTTTCTCATCACCGCCATCAAATCCGGACCCATTACTCCATGATCAAAACCAGGGTAATTTTCCACATCTGAAGTTATCATTAGTTGTCCACCCGCCGTGTATCCTTCTATAACAAGTGGCTTCAAATTGGCTCGAGCAGCATAAATTGCAGCAGTGTATCCGGCAGGACCAGATCCAATAATTATTACATTTTCCATATTTTTTCCTTTAATTTAAAACCCGGTGCCATGGACCGTCTTTATTTATCCAACGTAACAGAGCTTGGGCGGCCGTTTCAACTCCCATGATTTTTGAGCCATCGTGTCGAACAGGCGCGGTGGCGGGAATCATATCGGTGTCCATATATCCCGGGGAAAATAACCAAACCTTGTTTTGATTGTCCTTAGTCTCAGGCTGGACGGACTCAATGAACCCAAGAAGTCCATGTTTAGAAGCCGCATAACTTGCAGCTTTAAAATCTGGTGACGACTCAGCAATTCTGCTTCCGACTATAATAAATTTTCCCATCTTTTCCTTGTCCCTGCATTGAATCCAGGTATGCAAAAGTCGAAGCGGAGCAGCCATCCCGACCTCGATTGCCCATCTGTGATCCTTCCACTCTTTGGACGCAAAATCCCCGTGGGGCCCCCCACCCGCACAATATATTACTAGGTCCGGGCCCTCATCCAATATGAGCCTACTCACGATGTTTTGGTCTTCAATGAGTGACATGTCGCACGCCCGGGTTTCAATTAATGGAATCTTTTCGGCCAAACTGGAGTGAAGACGTTTCAGTAAATCTTCTTTTCTCGAAATAAAAATAGCTTTTTCGATCCCTTTAACATGCTCAACCAAAAATCGAGATACGGCGGCGCCAAGGCCCCGGCTAGCACCAACAATCATCACCTTCTTAAACAGTACGTTATTTTTCATATCCCTAAGGTAGAAAATCTCTTTAGCTTTTTCAAACAAACAATCTTAGTCTATAAAATATGATCGAAATAAAGTTTCCGCCCACCGGCAAAATGTTGGAAGTTCGAGAGGGCTCCAATCTTATGGCGGCCATCATAAAGGCCGACCTGCCCATCGGAAGTTCATGCGGGGCTGCTGGAATTTGTGCCAAATGCACGGTGAGAGTTATAGAGGGAACTAACAATCTTTCCGAGCCCAACGCCACGGAATGCATGCTTAAAACCCGAGAGAACCTTCCCGAAGATCAACGCGTTTCATGTCAAACAAGAATTTTAGGTAAAGTGTCAGTCACAACAGGATACTGGTGAAATATGTCAGGCTCTTCTCAATCTCATATAGTAAGTAGGCTGCGATTTTCTAGTAAATATTTTTTCAAAGGCCGTCTGAAAATTTTCCGAAGACCACTCTGAACGGTGTAAATCTCTCGTGTAACGAATCACTTCATATGGACTCTTTTTAACTTCAATATTCACAAAATCAAAGTAAGACTCTGAATCAGTTTTAAAATCAATCCAACTTCCAGGCTTTTGAATCTTAAAAAGCTTATTTAAAAACTCTGAATTCACAAGCCTATTTTTAGCATGTTTATGTTTCGGCCAGGGATCGGGAAAATGAATAAAAACATTGTCTATTTCTCCTTCACCCAATAGATCACCTATAAACTTTGCGTGAAATCTAATACCTCTGCCATTTTCTAAATTTAATTTTTTGATTCGCCTTATGGTCTGCACCAAAGGTTTATATTTTAATTCAATTCCTAAAAAATTCCGTTCAGGATGCTTTTGAACAATATGTTCAAAAAAAAATCCGTTTCCACAACCAATTTCCAAATCTAGCGGCCTCTCTGGATTTTTAAAAATACTTTTCCAATTTGATTTCAAAAGCGCCGCTTCATCTTCAGCGTAGATAAGACCCTTATACTCAGGCAACATTTTCACATAAATGTTGGGATTGGGGATGGCGGACGTGCGACTAAATTTCATGGGGGCGTGTCTTTGAGCTCATTTTCTACAAATATCTTACTTTCCTCAAATGTAGCCCTGATCTGCTTCTCAAGATCCTCCGTATCTCCACGGATTACTTTAAGTATGTTTTCAATATTCTGACGACCCTTCGCCATCTCAACTTTTAATTTTGGGCTGGGAAATTTAATTTTTGCAGCCGTTTGTCCCGCTTTATCCCAAAGTCCCCTTCTTATTTCATCATACAATTTTACTTGGACATCCAGATCTGCCAATTTCTGATTTAATGAATCGGCGTTTTTTTCTTCTTCTAACTTTTTCACTTTTGTGTGGAGAGCGTAAAGTCTATCCAACGCCCATTTCTGGGAAACTTGATCAATTTTTCTCAATTTTTCTTTAAACGAGCTCATTTCTTCTTCATTAACGATTTTTCTAATATCCGATTTGATCTTTTCATACGACTGAGCAAAAGACGTAATCTCTAAGAGTTTTCTGGGATTCTTGTCCAAAGTGACCCACTCTGAAACAAGTTTAGTAGATTTGTTTAAATCCTCCTGCGCTAAAATATACTCTTTCAAAAAAAATCTAGTTTTAAACTGTTTTTTATATCCCTCAAATGAAGATGAAAACACAAATGCCATTCCCTCAACAGATATTCCTTCCATCTTAAACTTCTGCAATGTCGACAAAACCAGTGCCACCTGATTGCAATCTCTTGCGTCAGCCAAAATCCCTATCACCAACGGCCTAATTCCCACATCTACAGCTAAACTGTCTCCATCTGACCAAATTTCGTTATATGAAAGTTGTTTCAGCTGGCTCGTGATCCATTCAATATTCTTTGTCGGAGAACTCGGCACCAGGTTCTGGGGACTGCTCTGAAGTGCAGCCTCCACACATGCCTTTCTGAAATCATCCCCGTAAGTCAGAACAGGCGTTGACGCTAATATTAAAAATAGAGTAATTTTAAATTTCATATCTTCTTGGATACTAGCAAGGAAACATCCTTATGAAAATATTAATTGCAGGCGGCACCGGATTCATTGGCTCCGCAGTCGCTAAAAAACTCTCTCAAAGTGGTAATCACATTTCTATTCTTTCAAGGCGACACCAGGACCCCAATTGTCAAAATCTTGTGACAGGAGATATTACAAAGCCCAATTCCCTTGCAGAAATCAAATGGAACTTTGATGTCATTATCATGTGTGTGCAATTTCCCAATCACCCGGTAGAAAATCCAAAAAAAGGGTTTACCTATGAAAAAGTGGATGGAGAAGGAACCGAAAACCTATGCCGAGCCATAGCTGGGAAAAACGTAAAAAGACTGATTTATATTTCAGGTGCAGGAACCGGCCCCGATAAGAAAGAAAATTGGTTTCGTGCGAAGTGGCGAGCAGAATCCGCCGTAAAAAAAACCGGAATTGACTATGTCATCCTTAGGCCAAGTTGGGTCTATGGCCCTGGCGACAGAAGCATGACAAAATTTATTCAGTTCACCCATCTCCCCGTCATGCCCGTCATAGGAAATGGCAAAAACAGAGTATCGCCCGTTTTTATTGACGATTTAGCGGAAGTTATTTCCGAAAGCGTAACCTCAGAAAAGGCGAGAAATAAAGTCATTGATGTGGGTGGCCCTCGGGTTATGACGATGAACGAGATTCAGCAGGCCGTGTTGAATTACAAAAATAAACGGCGGATTCTCCTTCACCAACCCATTTGGCTCATGAAAACAATTGGGACTGTTCTCAATGCGACGTTAAAAAACCCACCCCTGTCATCTAGTGCGGTGGACTTTATTAACATGGACAATGCCAGTGATTCCAAGGCCGTAGAAAAAACGTTTGATATTAAAATGAGACCACTAGAGATCGGTTTAAAGTCCTTCAAATAAAAAAACCGCGTCAAAGATGACGCGGCCTAAGAAAATTAAATGAGAAAAATCAATTAGTGAGTTGTCTCAGTTGTCTTTTCGGTTTTCATTTCGTCTTTATGATCACCATTTTTTTTCATTTTGTGTTTGTGAGTGGTTTCTGTTTTTTTAACAGTTTTGGTTGTTCCTTCTGCGTTCATGCCGGGTGTGGCAGTTTCATCAGCAAATGCAACTGAGCTAAGAACAACTAATGCTAATACGGCTAATAATGATTTCATTTCTTTCTCCTTATAAAAAAGAATAATAATATTGGTCTGAACTGAGAATCTCGATATAATAATACTTTGTCAAGTCAGGCTTTTGATGCATGGCATCAACAACACAGGAGAATAATAATGTCGGAAAAAAAAGAAACTAAAAAATCGGCCCTAGAAGAGTTCAAAACCAAAATTCTTGATAAGGAAAAACTCAAACAACATCTTGCCGACGGTATTAAGAGTACAAATGCAAAAGTACGATCTCTAGCTACCAAAATTGGTTTGAAAACACAGGAACATGAGTTTGTGAAAACCCATATCATGCCGCTCTTAAAGGCCGATAAAAGTAAGAAAGTCTTGCGTACAATTTCAAAACAAATTACCAGAAAAGATCTGATTAAAAAATTGGAAGATCTATTAGCTAAAAAGCCGTCCACCAAGGAACAAACCGCAGAAGTTCCCCCTGCGACACCGCCCAAAGCTCCATGATCAAAATATTTTTCAGCCTCTTGATTCTCGCCGGCGGCCCGGTGTTTGCGGCTTGGCCCGATGGTCCTTGGCTGAATGGTAAACCTACTGTCAACGCCATTGGATACGCGGTGGCATTTGGATCCCCGCTGGATTTTCAATTTTTAAAAATCATGGACGTTTGGAAAAACTTGGAAAAGAAATACAAACCCCTCGGAATGGATTTTATAGTCATCGCAAAACAGGAAAGTATTCTTCCCTTCTCCGAGACTATAATTACCCACTCCCTTCTTGACCGCGGTTTTCATCTCCCTGTTTTCATGGATTTCGGCTCCAACTATTCAAATAAATGGCGAGCGTACGTAAGCCCAACAGTTAATATTGTTCTTAAGAATGATAAGGTCATAAGTTTTGATCCGGGTAATTTTGATCCGTTCACATTCGAGAAAAGTATTCAAAAGGTCTTAAAGGAAAATGGTTTACAGCATCTCCCCGCAAGAGATTACAACAATGAATCTGAGTACAAAAACTGCACCAGTAGCCTTACGTACTTTATGGGGCGGACTCAGAGATTTGCCTGGGGACGGGATCCCGTTGAACTAGATAAGAACTGGGATTTAAAACCAGATTGGATAGAGAAGAACCAAACCAATGAAGCATCAATCGTAATTAAAGTTAAGCAAAGTGCAGTGGCAGTGATTGCCGAAGCGACGGGTGGCTCTCCTGCAGTTTTAAAAATTACATCTGAGGATCAAAAACCTACATCAGTAAGTGTGAAATCTCTAAAAGTTTATGAGTTACTTTCCGGTCAGGATGCCAGTAAGGAAACGAAAATTACAATTGAAGCTACTGGTAAGAATCTCAAACTTTGGGCGTTGCAAACACTGCCGCAGTGCCGATACTACAAATAAAAATCGGGCCCCCATTGAGGGCCCTCGTTAACCTAGAAATCGTTTGCTCTCACCGTTTTACGTCCGTTGGATTTAGCTCTTCCAACTGCTGAACCAACATGGTGTTCAACTACTTTTGTGAGCGCACCCATCACGTCACTAGCACAATTCATTTTATGCTTCTTAATGAGTTGTTTAACCTTCGCCTGCACTACCAACGTTTCACCTCTGTTTTTTTTTGCCATTTCTATCTCCCTGCGTTTTAATTTTTCTTGGACTTCTTTCTTTTTTCTGCGGGTGCTGAGGGCTCTTCATCACCTGATGCCGCCGTACCAGCTTTGTCCATCTTTGCGCCTTTGCCCATGCCTAATGAAGTCGTGTTTTCAAAGCAGTACCTCATAGAAACAATTTTGTCATAAAGTTCAACTTGGGAAACCGTCTTTTTGGAATCATCTACTTTAGAGGTAATCACCGCAGGTTTACACATCCCACCGTCTTTAATATAAATTACAAATCCTGCAGGCTCATTGGTGGAGGCCTTTTGAAATATACAATAGGTATTGGGGACAGTGGTCTTAGAATAAACCACTAATTTTTTCTTATTGTCTAACATTGTATATTTTGCGGGAATACAGCGCTTTGTATTGTTCTGGTCATCATCAGCAATGACATAAAATAATTTTCCAACTGGAGCATATTTCTCACGATCCACAGAATAGAATTTTTCTGCGGGAATAGTCTCAAAAAATTTCCCCCCGCGAGCCCGAAGATCGCTGACATCTTCTTTTTCACTGTACGTTCCAGCATCATAGACGTTGTTGCTGGTTAAGTTACTATCAGGGACTTTGGGAGCCTCAGCCATGCCAGCATCATCTTTCTTTTTTGATGATGAGCATCCCACTGCTGCTACGACGGTCAAAGCCACTAATGCTTTGAGTAAATTTGATTGCTTCATTTCTTTCTCCTCGTTGGTTTATAAAAACTAAAGATGTCACAAGACGTACCTATAATAATTGTTATCTTTGGTCTTGTGTTCAAGATAAATATTTCTAGACCATGGTCATATATAACAATCTTTCTTGTAATTTTCTTGGTTTTCACCAACAATTAGGAAGTATTGGCATTGGTGCAACGACACTGATCAACACCTAAAGGAGAAACGTCTCATGAAAAGATTAGTTTTTATCACAATTGCCTTTTTTTCTTGCCTGAGTATGGCTGCAGACAAAGAGGATACTTTTAAACATTGGTACATCGGCATTGGCCCCGCGTTTTCAAACGCACTTGTGGGTGGAGATAAGACTGGTG
>JBBQPV010000030.1:0-10189 GCA_038216925.1 Bdellovibrionia bacterium | reverse complement strand
GATTTCTTGATTTTGAATGTTTGAATTTGAAGATAAAAGTTTTGCATCTCGAACAGCGAGATCAATGTCCTTAGTGGCTCGGGCACTTTTCACTCGTAATTCCATTGCGTAGCCACCTTTTAAAGCCCACGGAAGCGCAGCACTTTTCTTTTGAAATAGCCTGGCAAGCAATCGGTCAAAGGCCACTTGGCGGCGCAGTTTCTGAATCCCAATCCCTTCTTTTTTTGCAAACTCGCCAAGACGATCCTCTAAGGCGCGTCGAAAATTTGTCGAGTTGGTGTATTTTTTTGTTTTCATTATGCAGTCCTGTCTAGCGCCCATTCAAGAATGGTCAGTCTAAATTTCTCTGGTATTTTTTTGTCCTTAATGTCTGATGTTGTAATGAGTCCTCGCCTGAGGGCCTCGTTAAAAGCTTGTCTTAGAAATTCAATTTGCACGGTATTTTCCATATAGAGGTCTTGAATGGCCCGAAGTGGTTTTACGACTTTAAAACCACGCACTGTTTTATAGTCGGTGCTTGCAAGTTTGCCCCGATGAAGAACGAGAATCTTGGGGGTCTTGGCAACTCGGCGAAACGCCTTTGGTACTGTCATGTGAAGCTTTGCTGGATTCAGGTCGGAAAGTTCATAAAAACTGAGGGCAGTTTCATGCGAATAGATCCCCTCGATTTTTTCTTGTCGATTGCATGACCAAAGCGCCCATAGAACATACTGCTCATATTCTGAACGCGGAAATTGATTGAGACGAAAAATCCCACGATGTTCTCGTATCCAGTTGCCGACATCGACGTGGTAGCCGTGATTTGTTTTACTAAATCCAGCAGTCTCCGCCTGTTTTGCTGTGAAAAGGCCCTCTTGAGACTCGGCAATCTCAAATAGCGCTTGAAGTGGAGTTTTTTTTACTTTTGTCGTCATGTCATTTTTCTCTTAAGTATTAAGCTAAATATACGCCTATTTCCAAAATAATCAACATTATTCTGCTTAATAGTTAGGTATATCATGATTTATAGCAAAATCTGCCTAAACTCAAGGTGTTACGCGAAAAATGAGCTTCTAAAGGAAAAGCCACCCAAAGCCTTGAGCCTTGGGCGGCTTTGTGTGGCCTAAATTAAACGATACTGAAGCACCTCCGGCAAAGTTGGTTTAAAGTCTCACCGTTGAGACTTAGTTTTTTGTGACCCATGACCGAAACTGCAAAAACGTTTGAAATGGAATTTTTGAGATTGATGGTCTTCATTTTCGCCATTCCGAAGATTTGCATTTTCGGCACAAGAGCGTGTCCCGTTTCTGGCCTAGAATAGGCAAAAACAGGCCACAATCGAGAAAAATAGAACTCTCTCCACAACAGATGTCTCAGGTTAGGGGAAATTCCCTAACTTATTGGAAGAACTAAAAAAATGATTGCTTCCAATAAGTTAAGAAATATCTAAAAAATTCACGTGTGAACTATCGTTCCTATCGTCGGTATCGGAACGACAAACCCACAAGCCCCCCTCCATGTCGCAGGTCATATCGCGGTTTCGGGTGGGGCTCCTTCAGTAGTTGCCTGTGGAGCGGGAGCGTCTGTGATAGGGAACGATACTCATGGCATTATCACTATGGGAACAGCCCTTCCAACCTCCTGCACACTAAATTTTAACTCGGCTTTTGCTGCGGTTCCGGTTTGTGTCATTTCGCCTTATGGCTCTGACCTGGGAAGCCGATTTTGGATTACATCAATCACGGCAGGAAATATGGTCATTGGTATTCAAGCCGCTACCAACAGCAAGCAATTTAGTTACATGTGCATGCAATAAAAAAACCGCCGGAAGAATCTCCCGGCGGCCCTCACTTCAAATTTTATGCACCGTTTACTGAATTAGGAACGGCGTACCTATTAACGTTTTAGCTGTATTACTTCTGCCAACATCTCGTCGGTTGTGGTGATGGTTTTCGCGTTCGCTTGGAAACCCCGTTGGTTCTGAATCAAGTTTACGAATTCCATGGCCAGATCAACAGTTGATCGCTCAAGAGATTTTGCGAAGATCTTTCCACGGCCCGCGCGTTCTGCGGCTCCGATGGAAGGTGTCCCCGACTCTCTTGATTCTTTCATTCTGTTGTTACCAATTTTATACAGCTTCTCAGGAGAATCAAACTTCGCCAAAAGAATTTGCGCGATGTCTTTTGTCTCTCCATTACTGTATTGAGCTGACAGGATTCCCGTATCACTGAAGGAAAGATTGGTGATGGTTCCAGCAGAAGATCCATCTTGTTTCCAATTTAAGATGTCACTCTCTTTACCAAACTGAACTGAACCGCCAAGACCTTTACCGGCTAGTGTGGTGATGGCATCTCCGAAGAAGAGTTCAATTTGTTGGTTGGGCTGGGCGCCGCCAGAGAAATTATAATTTCTCTTGTTCTCATTAACCGTGTCCAATTTACCATCGGAGGTGAATCCTAACTTTCCATTAGTAACTTCCACCATTTGATCAGCCTGTGCGCCTTGGATGTCTTTTCCATCGGCCATTCCATGCCATTCCCATTGACGGTCTGCCGTCTTATTAAAATAGAATGTCACTAAATGTTTTGTTCCTTGAGTGTCATGCATCTCAATGCCTGTGGCAAATTGTGAAGTGTCATTTGCTTTAGTAGGATCAAATGGAACTCCAATGGCGGCTCTTGAATCTAAGTTTGCCACAATCTCCACACGCTTAGTTGCCTTCGCGGGGGTGATTGCTTTAGGCAAATGAATGTCACCGGTGAGTGAAGTAATTTTATTTTTTTCATCGGCCTGAAAACCTTGGAGACGTTGATCGTCATAAGTCACCAAGTAGCCGTCTTTATCAAAATGTAAATTACCATCACGAGTAAAACTTTGTCCGTCAGTGCCTCGGGCAACAAAATATCCATCGCCGGAAATAGCTAGGTCAGTGCCGTTTTCTGTGGCATCAATATTACCTTGCAACAAAACGGGATTAACGGCGCCTAACTTAACACCACGACCAATCTGGTTTCCACCAAGAACACCTTTTAAGTTTTTTGCTATGATGTCCGCAAATTCAGCGCGGCTTGCTTTAAAACCGGTGGTGTTTGCGTTGGCGATGTTGTCACCTGTGACACCCATGGCTTCTCCTTGAGCGGAGAGACCGGATACGCCTGTAAATAAAGAAGATAAAACTCCCATGTATGACCTCCATGTCATCGTTTTAAAAGCTCGTCAGTCAATCGGAGCTTAAAAAACATTTTCAGTAGAGGGCCCCCTCAGTTAAGAGGTCCAGCCCAGTTAAATTATAAAATCACCGTACTATCTATATTAGTAAATACGTTCTCCTTCATTGCTTCTTTGTCCATGGCCGTGATGACTGTTCTATTCTTCACGCTCACAATCAAAGCATTGTCACCCATGAGCACTAAACTTTCCCGGGATCCTTTTTGAGCTGCTTTCTCAACGGCATCGTTGAGTTTTAAAAGCTCATCAGGTTTAAAATTAATTCCCCGAGACTGCATTCGCTCTATAGCGTGTTGACTAAATTTAATTCCGTTCCCACCAGCTGCCGATGTTTTTAGTTCATCTTGTGCATCAACAACTTTTGATTTTAATATTCCGCCGAACTCGGCGCCAAATCCTCCTGGCGTCTTCGGTGTGTTGGCGTTTTTGTCGACTGCGCCGACGCTACCAACAGCTCCTACACTTCCTACTTTAATATCTGCCACCAAATGCTGCTCCCTTTTTTCCACCACTCGCAACTTCAAGTGGTGATGTCACGGTCCCTAGTTTTGGGCCGCCCTCTGCTGTTTCAGGCTTAGATTTCATCACAGCCTTCTGATACTCCTGTAATACTGAGTTCAGTTTAGCATTAGTAGCCTCGTCCATGCCTGACATTATTTTGTCATCTCCGATTTGACCTGCGGGCTTAGCACTTGCTGTGCCACCAGTAGCGGCAGCAGCCGCACTAGGAGCCACGCTCGAAGGTGTTGGGGCATGTCCGTTCGTAGTAGACTCATGACTGTTCTGAAGTTCTTTGAGATTACTGTCCTCAATCTTCTGAACATCTTGCAGACGCACTTTTTGATCCCCGACCATGAGGAGAGTTCCCTCAGGGGCGTAATTAATTCCAGTGATGGTGCCCATGGTTTCAGTTTGAACTGTAATCTTGGCTCCTGCGCCATTAACAGCTTCCACGGAGAAGGAATATTTTCCCGCCTTCACCTCGTGATCATGGCTATCAGTTCCGTTCCAAACAATTTTACCTAGACCTTTGTTCATACCACCGGTTTCAATTTCCTTGATGGGCTGACCCATCTCATCAGATATTTTGATCTTCACGCTAGTAGCGTCTCCACCTAAGTTAAACCTCAACTCATTGGCGGATTCACCAGCTCCGTGAAATATCTGACGAGAGTCGGCCCGAATACTCTTCCCTAAAAAATTCAAAGCTTCAAATTTAGCCAGCGGATCTTGCTTAGTTCCCAAGTTTTCGAGATTCTTGTTCACGTTGAACAATTGCTCAAGACTTGTAAATTGGGCAAGCTGCGCTGCCATTTCATGACTCTGCATGGGATTCATAGGATCTTGATTCTTCATTTGCGTCAGCATGAGTTTCAGAAAATCATCTTTGTCTAAAGTATTATGAGCCCTTCTGACTTTATGACCACCGGAATCTTTTCCGCTTGGATTAGCCACTTGATTAAGAACTTCTCCAACGTCTTTTGTTTTTCCATTATCCGCCGCAACACCATCTGCGGTAGCCGGAGTAAACTTCCTCTGAGGATCATCACCAAAGTCATGCTGTTGCACGGCTTTGGAAAATCCTTGAGTAGAAAACTTTGTCGACATCATCTGAGAAATCCCTTCTCAATCACATCGCCTATTATTAGGCGACGATATTTAGTCTTCCCGAACTCACTCCACGTCTTGCCAGTGCATCGCTTGCTGTTCTGGACTGCAACATGGATCTGTCAGACATTCTGCTGGCTAAGAGTTCTTCTCTCTCACGGCCTCTCTGACCACTGCTTCCACTTTGATTAAATCCTTGTGCAAATTCTCGTGCTTGGTTGAAATCGGGTTTCCCGTGCTGATTTTGAAATCCAGCACTCTTATCCCCAATATTCACATCAAGTTTGTCCATGCTCAATCCATGTTGGGCAAGCCCCGCTCTTAACTCATGAATGTTTTGTTCAATAAGTTTTTTAGCTTCGGACTTCTCCGCCACCATTTGAATATCAACATTACTTCCCGAAGTTACAACTTTCACTTGGATTTCTCCTAAGTGCTCAGGAGTTAATGTTAACTTCATTTCACCGCCGCCCCTATGGGAAAGAGCTTGAGTGTTGTTAATGATGGATTGGATTGCTTCATGTCTTGCTTCACGATTACTTGCAGCACCGTTTAACTGTGCGCCATCGATGGCTCCGCCAGCAACTGCTCCGGGAACTTCAAACCCCTTCACATTTGCATGCTTGGTGTCTACTAAAGGTGTTTGTGATGAGGAATCAAGTTTTCCATTGGGATCTAACTTAACTTCATCGGTTTGGCCTTTGACAGATTTCACCACGGCTTCATTGGGCTTGGACATTTCTTGAGAAAAACTCTGTTGATGATTTTTCTCAAAACCTTCACTCTGCTGTTTTGCAGAGGACTGGATGACTTTGCCTTCCTGAGTTACCGCTAATACTGGAGCAGCTTCATCAGATTTATTCTCCAATGACTTCATTGTTTGAGAATATTTCTGAGTGGCTGCTTTGCCATCAACTAACTTAACGGGCTTTTGCTCTTCTTGATTAGAAACTTGGAGTGCTTTTCCAAAGGCAGGGGCCATCATCATCGGACTTAACTGCTCCGAAGGTGAATCCATATTTTGCAATTGCACAAGCATTTTACTGTACAACTGCGCCGCGCGCTTTTGATCGGTGGGAGACAAATCCAGTTGCTGAATAACTTCCTTCATTGTTTCCATCGGGGACTGAGAAAGACTTCCCGGTGCAAGTTGGCTGTAAGCCTGGACAAGTATGTCAGGCGATACACCCAATTCATTCTCCATAGAGGCCATAAATTGAGCGATAGGTTTTTGCACTGGTACTGCTTTCTGATTCTCCGTCATCTCCATCATTGCTAAAAGTTTGGGTGAGGGTTTAGCAGCATAAACTCCCTGCTGATCCCACAATCCTTGTTCCATCAATGATTTTTTAGTTTCTTCATCAAGACTCTGAGCTGCAATTTGACTCACGGGATACGTTGCCGTGGCGCCTTCAAAACTTTGACTCAATACTCCCTGCTGATCGTCCACTTCTTTTTCTCTCAAAAGTTTACTGATATCCATTCCGGGAGAAAAATTTTGTTTCACCGATTGAATCTGCTCATCTTGAGTTTCACCACTGGGTGAAATCTCTTCCATCTGCATATTCATCTCAGCATCCATGTTAATTGGTTTGCCAACAGGAGCTTGTGGGTGATAGGGCATGGCTTGATTGGGAAAGAAAGGTTCTCGATTTCCAACTTTTGGCTTGTCCATTTTAGCATTAACCTTTGCTACTGGTTTTTTTACCTGAGCGTCAGTTGCTTCTTGGGCCACGGGAGCCTTGTCTTTCTTAGGTGAGTCCACTGTCTTTTTCATCACTTGCTCGTATGAGTCATCCTTTACGTTACTTACGTCTTTCTTTGACGACATGTCTGGGAAAAACGAATTACTACTACTGCTACTAACTGCATTTCCGTCTTGAATCATTTTCCGGTTCCTCCTTTCTTCTAAATTTGCGCTTCTCTCATGCGCATAACTCCTCAGGTGAGGAGTCTGACCTTTATTTACTAGCAGGCTCTCTGTAGCCTGCGTATTTTTCTGAAATACGTTTTGCTTTTTCAGCGTCCATTAAATTTAAAATTTCCGCGGCATTTTTATTTTTCATTTTAGCAAGAACTTCCACGGCAAGATCTTCATTGATGCCTTCAACAACTTTTGCAGCCTGAGCAGGCTTCATGTTTGCAAAAACTGAGACGAGAGATTCCACTTTTGCCGTATCCACCTTTACTTTTTCATCTAACTTGGCAGAAATCTTGCCCCGCACTTCTTCCAGTTCCGCCAAACGTTTCTCTAGTACATCCTTCTGCTTCTGCAATTCCTCTTCCAGCTTATTAAGCTCTGACTCCCGAGAGTCCAGTTGTGTTTTTCTTGCCTCTAACTTACTGAAAAGAGTGATTTCATCATCTGTCCAGGTCTTTTTAGGAGCGGCTTTTTCTAAGGCAGTGGTCGCGGAGCTTTTTTCCTCAGACTTATCTTTAGTCTCGGCAGAACTGTCCTGTGTGGCGCTTGCAGCAGAGGCTTCTCCCATGAGGGACACTTCCACTCTATCAAATAATTTATTTGCGCCTTGGTCTCCAACGTAAAGATACCAACCACTTCCCCCCGCTAGAACAAAAGCCACCAGGCCCAACCAGACGTGCTGGCCACGCAATTTATGCTTAGTTTTTCTGGAAAGCACTTCCTTACGTTTTTGAAAATATTTATCGTAACCACTCTTCTTCATAATCTCCCTTTATGTCTGGTGACAACAAGCTCGTCATTCTCTTTGGCTTCTTTTTTCTTCATCTGCGTTTTATATTCCAACTGCTTTTTTTCTTTTAACTTCTCCAGAATTTTTCTTTCCTTTGCGGCAACGTGTAAAATTTCTTGTTTTTGCTCTACAATCGTAGTGTGGTTAATAACAATTTCTCTTTGAAGTTCAATTCTCCTCTTTTGTCCTTCAACAAATTGCCCAATAGAAACAAGTCTACTGATGGGCGCGCCTTCTTTTCTATTTTGCAAAAAAAATATTTCATCTAGAGCTTGATCTTGCACTTTAAAAATACTCTGGTACTTTTCCTTCTCTGATTCAAGGCGCTCCAAACTTTCATTGTAGTCACGTCTTGCGACGTCTTCTTGCTGCTTTTGATATTCTAATAATTTTTCAAAACTAAATTTAAACGCCATCTTCTATGTCCTAAGAATGTCATGCATGGCTGTGATGCTGTCATCCAGTGAAAAATGTGTGCCCACTTGTTGTTTTAGGAATTCTTCTATTTTTTCATGAAGATCAATGGCTCTATCGACCTTTGCACTACTGCCTTTTTTATAAGCGCCTATGTTAATGAGATCTTCCGCCTCTTTATAATTGGCCATGACTTCTCGAAATCGCATGGCGATTTCGTCATGAGCGGGATCCACCACGCTTCTCATAACTCGTGATGTGCTTTGTAAAACATCAACTGCGGGATAATGTCCTTTTTGTGCAAGACTTCTTGTGAGGACAATATGGCCGTCTACGATTGATCGTACACAGTCAGCGATGGGGTCATCCATGTCGTCACCTTCAACCAAAACCGTATACAAACCAGTGATGCTCCCCTTGCCGTCAAAAATTCCTGCCCGTTCTAAAAGTTTGGGCATCATGGAAAACACACTTGGTGTGTACCCTTTCGTTGCCGGAGGTTCACCTACGCTGAGACCAATTTCCCTTTGGGCCATGGCAAAACGAGTCACGGAATCCATCATGAGAAGGACATTTTTTCCCGTGTTACAAAAATATTCTGCTACTGCTGTTGCGAGAAAAGCTCCGCGCATGCGCACTACAGGACTTTGATCACTGGTGACGCAAATTATGACGGAGCGTTTTAGTCCCTCTGGTCCAAGATCTTTTTCTATAAACTCTCGCACTTCTCGGCCCCGCTCACCAATAAGCGCGATCACATTCACATCAGCTTCTGTACCTCTAGCAATCATGCCAAGCAGAACTGACTTACCAACTCCGCTACCGGCCATGATTCCAACTCGTTGGCCCTGGCCAACAGTAAGCAGACCGTTGATACATTTTATTCCTAAATCAAGAGGATCTTTGATGGGAGGCCGGTTGAGAGGATTTTCTACTAAGTTATAAATACTCATTTCATCAAAAGCGAGAATCGGACCCTTACTGTCAATGGGCTCGCCGAGACCATTAATAATTCTTCCCAATAATTTCTGACCGACTTTTACTGTCGCTTCTCTTTTAGCTAAGACGACTTTTGCGCCCATGCCTACGCCGCGCAGCTCACCCAGTGGCATGAGAAGAACGTTTCTCTCTCTAAAACCTACCACCTCTGCATAAAACGGAGGTTCACCATTACTGGGATAGACTTCGCAAACTGTCCCTAGCCATGCCCCTGGAAGATACCCTTCCATCAACATGCCTGTCACGCGAGTAATCTTTCCACTCTCAGCGAATAAAGATTCCCGATTCAACGCATGATTATATTTTTGAAAATTTATCTTTAGAGCGCCGTCCATGGCTCCCTTTCCTAGTCGTGTTCGGTTTTAGGAATTCTACTTTCTAAACTTTTCCATGCTTTCTGAATGCGGGTTTCAATGCGTGCATCAATAACGCCGTGGTTGGTCTCAATGATGCAACCGCCCCTGTTGATGCCTTCTTGAACTTCGATTTTTATTTTTTTAGCATTCTCCCAAGGTTTTTTACTAGAGTCGGTGACTGTATCGAGGTATTCCATATCTTCTTTATTTAACTTCAGTACAATCTCCTCATCACTATGAGTGTCGTCCAGCGCTTTTCTTAATACAGATAGCGTGACTGATGGATCTTCTTGAATTGTTTTATAAACAATACATTCAACCAAGTGATGAATTAATTTTATGAAATGTTCTTCATTTTCCACAAACATTTGTGCTTTGAATTCACTGATTTCTTCAGTGACACTTTTAAGATGGGCCAAAGAGTCTGTAATCAGTTTTGAAAAATCGTCGAAGGCTTTTTTCTTACCGTCTTCTTGCCCTAATTTATAAGCCTCTCCGTAAGCTTTCTCTTCAACAGTTTTTAGTTTTTTTAATACTTCTGCATCAATTTGATTTTCTAGGTTTCTTTGTTGAAGTAAATCTAAGCCGGTCGTTTTAGCCGATAGCTCATTGATCTGAAACTTTCTGCTGCTTTTTTCCCCATTACCCGCCGCGATAACTTGATTAGGAACTATTGTGTTAAATATTTTTGGTTCAAGACCAATAACCGTGCCTTCAACATCTTTTGGTCTAAAGATGGCGGACTTAAACAAGTGCATCCTCCGAGCCACCGCGAGCAATCAGTATTTTGCCTTCCGCTTCTAGCTTTCGGGCAACGTTAACAATTTCTTGTTGTGCCGCCTCTACATCAGACAACTTAGATGGGCCCATGGCCTGAATATCTTCAAGTAAAAG
>JBBQPV010000029.1:0-10405 GCA_038216925.1 Bdellovibrionia bacterium | reverse complement strand
GAAAAATTGCTCCTGGAGCAACGCTAGAAATATAAATCAGATTTTGCGCTTCACCTGGGGAAACTTCCACAGTGACCGTAGAGTACCCAGTATCTCCATTCAAATTTTTATAAGCAGGTTTGCCGTTAAATGTGTCGAGTTGTAAGGCTCGAGGAATATTATTAGTGACGTTTATCCCCGTAGCTAAAATCAAAACATCCTGGAGAAGTGTCTTTACTTCTCTGCGTTCATTTTTTGCATCCCCATAACTGATACTTGTTAAAATATCCACTCTGTCTCCGGGGCGAATTAATTTACCAACGCCTCGCACTTCATCAATGGGAATGGCTACAGCTCGCTTATCGGGAGCAACTTGCAATGAAAGTCCAGTGTGAGGCCCAGGAGATAAGAGTTTTGTGAGCATGATTTGTTCGCCTTTTTTAATTGGCGTGGCGGCCACAAGGCCTACGGCATCATCGGGGTTTTCAATAACCCCCGGTTGCAAGAAATCCACGGGACGTTCTTCTTGAGTGACCATGGTTTCATCAAGAGTACTCATTTCCAAAATATCTTTTGTGGCGATGAGCACTGCTTTAGTGGTTCCGTACCGTTTATCATAAACAGCCTTTTGCTCTTGCGAGTAGCTGTAAATTAAAAACATGGCAAATACCGCGCATCCCAATGAAATCCAGAATGTCCTTGGATTTGTATTCTGCATAATTATCCCCCGTCCTTCGCGCAAGCGGCGTCGGTACATATCCCGTAACCTGATTTAATATATAAAATTGAAGCTTTGTAATTTCCGTCAAATTTTAATGGTCCCGCACTCACGTGCCCGGGATTTTCTTCCGCCTGAGTCAGCGTCCGTCCCACAGCGGGAAAGATGGCCGCGGCAGTATCTGGCATGTCTTCATCGTTGATGGCATGAAACCTTTCATGACCCATGGTATCTTTTGCAAACGCAGGAGTTTTATTTGTGTCAGGCGTGCGATTTGTTCTAATAGAATCTATGTTGGATCGATGTCTCAATGTTTCAAAAAGATAAGTTCTTGCGTGTATGTTTCCCAAAACACCGGTGTGAATGGCTGTGAAAAAATCAATGGTGTAGACGGCAAGCAAAATGAAGACGGTGAGAAACACCAGTGCTTCAAAAATTGCAAAACCTTCTTCATTTTTCATATCAACACCCGTTATCATTTATTGCCCTAAACGCCGTCGGCGTAATTTTAGATTTTCCATTGGCACTGGAATAACTTGTGTCTTTATTTATAATTGCTTCATAAATTCTATTGTTAAAAGTTTCACATTCACTGGTGGTTGGTTCCCTCAGTAAAAAACTAGAAACTGTCACCTGAACCGGTGTGTCTGCCTTTGATTGCACTAAATTTCCCAGTAACGGAATATTGAATGTCAAAAGTGGTAGATCCACTACCAACTGATAGCCAACAAATTGATTTCTTACATCGTCCCTATCGTAGGGTTTGAAAACTGCGCCTCTGCTTTCAGCATAGTCTCTGTAATTTCTGGCACCACGAGGTGTGACTTTAATCCACCCGCTGTTCATCGCCCCTTGTAAGTACGGAAGATTTTTTAACAGCGCATCCACTTGAACTTTGGCAGCTAACTCCTGATCAGTAGAATTTACCGCGCCCGCAAAATAGGCCCTGGCGCCACTAAAACTGACGTATTGCACAACCTCAGTTAATGTTAAGGCAATTGTCAAAGCCATCACCAGCGCAGAAGTTCCAACAATGAGAACTGTTGCGAGGAGAAAATCAATTGTGCCTTGACCTGACTCATTCATCATTTTTGTATCCTCGTAGAATGGCGGTCCGGATAAGCGGGATGAATTCCACCATTAGTGCTGGCGCTCTTATCATTGGGCACGCCAAACTCGACAACATTAGATAATCTTGCCCACGGTGTTCCAAACACGGTTTCAAAAGTTCCACTTTTTCTCAGAAACGTACTCACCGCAGTCCATGCTCCAAGAATTAAAATGAAAACCACAAGCATTTCCAAAATTGCCTGGCCCTTAGAATTTTTCAGCGCGCATGTATTCACAGCACACCTCTTTCAAAAACAAAGGAACTGATGGCGGCAAGAAACATGGCCACTGCAAATGGAATTTTATGCAGATCAGCCCTTTCAACTTTTTGCCTTTGTGCCATCGCTAAAGTGTTGTGCATGAGTTTTTTAAATTCTCCCTTAATTAAAACTTGTATTACTCCCAGGATGGCCCCCCAAATAAACGCGGCCACTCCAATCCACAAAACCCGTGCTGGCCCTGCTGCCAAACCAGTGACTGCGAGGAGTTTGAGATCTCCTCCGCCTAGTAATTTAAACCACGCCAACGGAAAATAAAGTGCCAGTCCTAACGCAAATCCTAAGAGCGAAAATTTCAAACCAGAAATCCCTTGGGTGTAAAAAACGACGGCAAGGGTGATGACTGCAAGTATCGCCAATAAATTATTATGCACTCGGCGAAATTTTAAATCGTCAATGCTCGCTGCCAATAATATTCCCAATGTGCAAATCATATTAGGGGTCATGAAGTCCCCCTTTTGGTTTAAGTGGCGCTGACCACCGGCCTTGGCCGCTGGTTTGGGAAAAACCGACTCCGGTTTGGAGACGTGCTTCCACTTGACCACCTAAATAAGGCGTGGCTTCTTTCATAGTGATAGGCATCTGCTTTGCGATCCCCGCGAGGAGAAGCATAAAGACGACTGTCAAAAGTAAAAATTCGATGATGGCTTGCCCTGCCGCACCCACTTGCCCACTGCCCTTTCGCCCGCCCAGAAATTTATTTCTGAGTTAGAGATTGCCCATTTCGCCGTCAACTTTGTCGGTTAATCCGTTAAACCATGCTATTAATTTTGGTTTGAACATCACGCCAATGGCGATGACCACTGCGAGCATGAGTACGTACTCGAGCATCCCCTGGGCGGAATCGTCGCTGATTAATTCTTTGAGCCTTTTCATGTAGTTACCCCTTTGTTATTTTTTAAACACTACTACCCAATCTCTGTATCGGATTTATAGGGAATAACTTAATGGTCTAGGTATAATAAATATTTGAGTGTTTACAAATGGTTAGAGTGGGGGGTCTAGGATATTCACGCGGACTCAACCCAACTCTCTTCTCGGAGTCTTGTTACCGGTCCACGCTTTGCAATTTCCATTAAACAATTCGTGGTCCTTTTAAAAACGCAGAAGATCGTCGTGTGTGATTCTTCTGCCTTCAGGAGTTACAGGTGCTTAACAAAAAACGTCATATATTTATGCTCACATTTATTGCCGTATCCTCATTGGGGTTGTTTGGCGAAACCGCGGATGCCTCTTTAGCAAAAGCGACTGCATGCGTAGTCCTCATTCAAAGTCTAAGACATGAACTGCCAAAGGCGACCTCTGCTGAAAAAACTTATATACTCAATAGTTTTGGGGCAAAGGGCGAATACATTCTGGGTCAATCGTTAGAAACGATCACTCCCAATACTAGCGAAGGTCATATGTCTCCGCCTCATTACTCGTCAGGCTTCAACGAACTTCAAGCAGCTGGACGAATCAAAGGAATACAGGACTTCATGAAGTTAGGTGAAGAAGAAGATTCAGGGAAGAGAAAATTTGTTCTTCTGTCAAGTATTCAGGGAAGAGCAAATATCTTAAATTTTGTAGAGAGAATCACCGGTCGAACCAAGCAAGCATCAAGTATGAGTTCCATGTTGGCTGTGGGATACACGGTTATGGGAAGCGCATCGACTCTATTGATCACAACAACACCAGTCTTGACTCCTTTTTTTGCGCCATTTGCAGTTTCTGGAGTCGAAGCACTGTACGGCTTTATGCGCTCTAGGAGTAAACCATTAACAAAAACATTAAATGACATTAGGGAAAAAGCGTCAAATTTTAAACGGTCTGATTGGGTCCTGGGATCATATAATTTTGAAGTAATGAAAATGTTAGTAGACGTATCAATGGCCGCGCCGGCTGACGACTCCTCTTTGGGAATACAAGATTCTTATGCTCTCACGCCTAAGTCATTGATGTTTGCATTCGGTTGGCTAGCAAAATGGATGGGGTTGGATATGAAAGCAGCGGAAAAAGCCATTGGCATAAACGACAGAGCCTGGGTGGGAGTTGATTTTTTATTGACGTCGGATCCTCAGGGCGAACCTGAATTAAATATAATTATGCGAGGGAGCCACAATTCTCCGCCATTCCCAACCAAATCGACCCAAAAAAAGAATGGGAATGAAAATGCACGTCCGGAACTTGCGCCAAGTTTAGGACTAGCAGGAAACCCAATTCCTACAGCACCGTAAAGAGACAAAGTTGTTACTTAACTCTGGCACCTCTAACTCCCAAATTTGATGCACTGTTTACTGGAAAGGGAACGGCGTACCTTAACCCTTAGATAAATGATAGCGGACGCTGGTGACCACAACCCTGGGTTTAAAAGCAAGCGCGGCCTTAATGATAATGGCGGTTTGGTTGTGGAGTAGGCTTTGCCACCACCTGGCTGTCACAAATTCGGGAATAATGACTGTGATCATACCGTCCGGCATGCGTTTTATTTCTGCTTCAATGAAATCAAGAAGGGGTCTTGTGACGGATCTATAGGGAGACGGTAGAATTTTAAGGGGCACTTCCATTCCGTATTTTCTCCACTCAGCAATGATGCGCTCTGTGATCCTAGGAGTGATGTCAATGTAACAAGCCACTATGTCATGACTGATACTTCTTGCGTAATAAAGGGCTTCAATCACACCGCGGTGAATTCCTGAAACGGGAATAATAACGTGATGGGATGCGGGCATTGTTATAACTTCTGCTGGGCCGTGAAGTCTTAACTGCTCGCCAACAACTAAATAGTGTTTTTTAATTCTCAGAAATTCAAAAACAAAAAGTGGAATCATGGCGCAAACAATCCACCCGCCATGGAGAAACTTTGTGGTTACAATAATCAGGAGAACAATGGTTGTAGCCACACACCCAATTCCGTTGATCACTAAACTATGGATCCAGCCTTTTTCCTTACTCTTGTACCAGTGCTTCACCATCCCGGCCTGGGATAAACTAAAACTTAGAAATACACCAATGGCATACATTGGAATGAGTAAGTGGACCTCTGCCCGAAATAACCAAATCAGGATCATAGAAACTAAACCTAGACCCACAATGGCATTACTGAAAACCAAGCGGTCCCCACGAGACGCAAATTGACGGGGTAAGAACCTGTCTTCCGCTAGAAGTGAGGCTACCATTGGAAATCCATTGAAACTTGTGTTGGCCGCGAGAAATAAAATCCCGGCAGTAGCGGCTTGCACCAAATAATAAAACATTGGAATTCCGGCAAGCCTGGCAATTTGAGAAATGACGGTTTCATGTTCTTTAGGGACTATGCCGTAATGATTTGCAAAATAAGTGACCCCTAAGAAAAGTGCAACCAGAATGGCACCCATCCAAACTAAAGTGATTTGGGCATTTCTTTGTTCCGGTTTTTTAAATGACATGACTCCGTTACTTATGGCCTCAACTCCCGTCAAGGCGGTGCAACCACTAGCAAAAGCTACAAGAATGGTCCAATAACTTTCTCCCTCAATACTAGAAGGGAAAAAAGGAAGAGCACTTGGAACAATTCCAGGGGAAGGGAAAAATATCAACAACCCGAACATGGCGATCATGGCAAAAATAAAAATATAAGTTGGAACGGCAAACACGGTGCCTGATTCCCGGATCCCCCTTAAATTAATGAAGGTAAGAATAAAAATAGAAACGTTGGCAATGAGGACAGCGTGGGTATGAAGTTCAGGAAATGCCGATGTCACCGCCGCAGTACCCGCCGCTACGGAAACCGCAACAGTTAAAATATAATCTATTATTAATGATGCGCCGGCCACCAACCCCACTTTAGTGCCAAGATTTTCCTTACAAACTGTGTATGCGCCGCCCCCATTGGGATAGGCAGAAATGGTTTGGCGGTAACTAAATATGAGTATCCACAATAACCCCACAATGGTGAGTGCGATGGGGGTAGCCCATGGAATTGCCTTGTAGGCGATAGCTGTTCCCGTAAGAACAATAAGTATTTCCTCAGTGGCATAGGCCACTGAAGACAAAGCGTCAGAAGAAAATACCGCTAGGGCTTTTTTCTTTGAAATGCGCTCGTGGTCAACACGATCACTGGCAAGGGGAGTTCCAACTAATATTTTCTTCAAATTAAATGGCATGCCTAACATGATAGGGCCGTTGCAACGTCAAAGCAAGTCGGGCATGATGTCGTGTACTGTAAAAATGCACTGAATGGAGGATTTAAATGTTTCAACAAGAAAAAGGGTTGTTCACGGCTCAGGCCCATGTTGGCATTCCAAAAGATACTTATGAGGACGAGCACGGCAGGCAAGGCTTTTACGGCCGCGTCACTCATTTATATCATAAAAATCCACCTACCAATTGGACTAGTATTGATGGCCCCTGCCGGCCACAATGTTTTGATCCTCTGAAAGCCTTGCCCATGGGGGATTTGTGGCAACCCACCTTTTTATTGGAAAATGAAGATGTGAAAATTGGTTTTATGCAGCCTAACGGGAAAATGCCTTATTATTTTAGAAACGCCGATGGTGACCTGGTCTATTTTATCCATGAAGGTTCCGGAACGTTGGAATCGGATTTTGGTCCCATAGATTATGCTCAGGGTGATTACCTTGTTATCCCAAAAGGAACTACTTTTGGAATCAAAACTAAGGGTTTAAATAAATTCTTAGTCATTGAATCCAGAACAGAAATTAATCTTCCCGATAAAGGATTACTCGGGCGCCACGCCCTTTTTGATATTGGTATGATGAAAACTCCTTCCCCCGCGCCAATCTCGGAAAAAGGAAATTTTGAAGTGCGGATCAAGAGGCAAAATCAATTCACAACGGTCAATTATGGATTCAACCCTCTTGACGTTGTTGGTTGGAAGGGTGATCTCTGCGTAACAAAAGTTAATATTAAAGATTTCAGACCGGTGACAAGTCACAGATATCATCTTGCACCATCCGTGCACTCTACTTTTATTGGAAAGGGCTTCGTGATTTGTAGTTTTGTTCCCAGACCTTTTGAAACAGATCCGGAAGCCAACCGAGTGCCCTTTTATCACCGTAATATTGATTGTGACGAAGTCATTTTTTATCACGCTGGAGATTTTTTCTCAAAAAAGAATATGGGCGCAGGAATGATGACATTCCATCCTTTTGGAATTCATCATGGGCCCCATCCAGGATCTAAAGAAGGTGCAGCAAAAAAAACCCACACCGATGAATACGCGGTGATGGTTGACACGTATAAACCACTTAACCCCACGCAATTTGCTCACGGCGTGGAAGTTGAATCTTACCCAATGAGTTGGAAAGAATGAAAAACGTAGTTTTACTATTAATGACATTAAGTTTATTTTCCATAGCCGCAGAAGCTCGAAAGAAAAAATTTAAGGGCGTCATCATAGTGAACCAAATTTTAAAATCTGCGGGCACCATGACGGATAACGGAACCCCTGCGCCGGAATTTTCAGGGGTAAAAGAAGGTGATGTTTTAGAAACCGCGCCGGCATCTTTTGCCATGGTAAGAATCCCTGGATTAGGAATTTTCCGATTAGGAGCGGCAACAAAAATCAAACTTACAAAATTTTATAACCGAGACACCAGTAAGTTTGAACTCTTTAAGGGCGAGCTTCTTTCAGTTTATAAAAGATTGGGACAACATGAAGTAAAATTGCCTGGTGCGACGGTTTACCCTAATGGAAATTCCAATTCCAATACGTTTGTAACTGTCGCCGGGGAAAAAAATCTTGTGGGAGTTTGGGATGGAAAACTTGTGATTAAAGCGGCAAACGCGTTGCCCGCTGACACCGCTGCTCCCCAACCGGCTCTATTAACAAATCCAACGCCGAGTAAAACCCCAGAGCTGAAATCAGATCCCAATGCCCCGCCAGCAGTGGCTACAAGATCAGAAATCACTGTAGCAAGTAAGGACACTTATAAGAAAGTGGTTGTGGGATCTCAGGGGCTGGAAGAAAAAGAGGAGAGCGCAGTGTCTCTCCCCGATATTAAAATCATACAAGAAATGGAATCTTTGTATTCCCTTCCTTAGTACCTTGGCATCTTATTCATATTTTTTTTACCGTTTTTAATTGAGTCAGGATTACGACCCCTGTCCCCTGCGCCGCCGGTGCCAGATGCTCCCCCCTGAACTGCGGTTCCAGGCCCGCAAGAAGATCCTACATACTTATATTTAACTGACACTGCCGTAGCGATGCGGTAGGTTTCATAAAATTCTTTGATGCTTCCATCAGGTTTGATGCATCTGAATTCCGCAGATTCCCCGACCCTACTTTCATTTACAAGAGCTTCAAAGTCGGCCCAGGCTGCTGCTTCCGCATTCTTTGCGGCAGATAAAGCTCTTTGAGCAGCAACCACTGCTGGTGTTGTCTTTGTAGTATCTTTGCCTTCCTTCAAACAATCATTGTGAGTACGGAAAGCTCGGTTATAAGCACCCTGGGCTTTAGCTGCTTTTAATTTTGCATTCTTCACTCTATCAAAAGCGGCTCCCAATCTTTTTTGCAATTCATCAAACTGGGCCATGCACATTTGGCCATCACAGTCTTGAAGCTTCCCGATTTTGCATGCAAACGTCAGAAGGCAGTCCATATTTTTATTATCGCAAAATAAATTTGAATTCAGAGAATCTACAGTTTTTCCACCCTCACCTTTGAGTGCGGGACAGTGAACATATTCAGTTTCTTTTTGAGGCACTCGAATAACTACAGGAGCAGGTTCTTCTCTCTTCACTTCTTCAACGGGAGTAATTTCCACAGGCCTTGGAGCCGGAGGTTTGACCAGACTTCCCACAGCTACAAAGTCCTGACTGTAATGTATGTCCGCTTTCCAAACTTCACCTTTTTCATTTAAGGCTTTACCGCGGTAATCGATAATTCTGATGCGAGCCGGATTTTGGTTTCTCTCATATTTAAAAAACCAAGCGGTTCCATCGGCGGACCTATAGGCATAAGTTGCACCGTTACCCAAACCTTCATTTCCACCGCCCAAACCTACATCTACGGTTTGTCCCATCTCAAGTAACCCAAAGCGTGCCATATCAAGGGCTCTTCCAGATCTTCCATCTTTTTCACCAAGGTCTCTCACTCCGCTAGCCGGAACAATGGGAGAAAGATATTCTGGTCTCACCGGGTTATCTGCTTTACAGACATATTCAGGATCGGAGTTGTAATAAAATTTTCCATCGCTATCTACTGCAAAACACGGGGCCATCTTTGTGATTGAATCTGCTCGAGTGGAAAAAGATTGGTAGTATTTCGTAGTTGATTGCTCGCCAGACCGATTAGATGGATTGCCATTGCCATCGGCAATAGCGATTACGCCGGCCAGTGTAACAGAAAGAAACAGAAAGCTTTTTAGCATGTGTCACTCCTTTGACTCTTTAAATATAACACGATCACTCTGTGATTGACTCGCAAAATTTGCCCGTGATAGCGTCCAGTTATGAGTAAAATCACCCTGAAAGCCTACTCCTTTATTGATTCCCTGCAGCCGCAGCTTGCGACTTTCGTCGGGACTACAGCCAGAGGTTTTTTGCCCATACCCGGTGACGCTGCTTTATACGTAGAAATTGCTCCTGGAATTGCGATTAACACCGTCACCGACGTGGCCCTAAAAGCGACCAAAGTCCGTCCCGCCATGCAAATTGTTGAAAGAGCTTTTGGACTCCTTGAGGTTCACCATGCAGACCAAGGTGAAGTACGAATGGCGGGCCAAGCTATTTTAGAAAGCTTGGAGCTAAAAGAAGAAATGCGGCAAAAACCAAAAATTGTCTCTAATCAAGTGATCAGAGGAGTCGAGCCCGATCACGCGATCATCGTGAATAGTAACCGTTGGGGAAACATGCTTCTTCCCGGGCAATCTCTTTTTATTTTAGAAACAGAACCTGCTGGCTACATTACTTTTGCAGCAAACGAAGCGGAAAAAGCCGCCAACGTTTCACTGGTTGAAGTAAAACCTTTTGGTGCATTTGGAAGATTATGGATGGCAGGAACTGAAAGTGACATAGATTCGGCCCGTGAAGCGGCTATCAAAGCTTTAGAAAATATGACTGGTGTAACTTCTTAAGGAGAAATTAAAAATGGATAACATATCCTCAGACGCGCTCGGAATGATTGAAACCAAAGGATTTGTAGGAATGGTTGAAGCATCCGATGCCATGGTGAAAGCGGCAAAAGTTGAGTTAATTGGCTATGAAAAAATTGGTGGCGGTTATGTCACTGCTGTTGTGCGAGGCGATGTTGCAGCTGTTAAAGCGGCCATTGAAGCGGGTTCCAAGGCTGCGGAAAAAGTTGGAGAACTCATCAGCGTTCACGTCATCCCACGTCCCC
>JBBQPV010000028.1:0-10433 GCA_038216925.1 Bdellovibrionia bacterium | reverse complement strand
GAGGCCGCGGGATTCAAAAAGCATCCTCTAAAATGTCGGTTTTAGCCCAGTAAGCAAACAAAACACGCCATAAACTCACCACAAATGTAGTTCTTAAATCGCGTTTACTAAGAATTTATGCGCTTTAAAATGCCTATATATTTTACGTTCGTAATAGCCAGCGCCATAGGTACTTTCCTAGCAGTACCTCCCAAGTCAGCACCCCAACAATAAAATGTTCCATCAGTTTGAGTGGCGCAGTTGCCTTCAAGCATTGCGTCGAGATGTAAGAAATTCTGAAGAGGTCTGACACAAGTGTTGCCCGATTGAACATATCCGGCATTGCAAGAAACTAATCCGCAAGCACCGTTTGCTGATCCTTGAGCGTTACATGTTTGTGAGCCCGTTCCATTAGCAATGGCGCAAGCTGATGAAGCGTTAGGAGTACAAACATTGGCGACACAAACCTGACCTTGAAGATTATATCCGGCGTTACAAGCATATAACACACAAGCGCTATTGGCGGTTCCTTGGGGATTGCACGTTTGATTTCCAGTTCCGTTATTAGAAGAGCAAGTTGTCACAACATTTGGAGTACAAACATTGGCGACGCAGACCTGTCCTTGAAGATTAAATCCGGAATTACAAGCGTTCAAGGTACAAACTCCATAAGCTGTTCCTACAGAATTACAAGTTTGAGTGCCCGTTCCATTTCCAGCGCTACACGCAGAAGTGGAATTGGGTGTGCAGACATCGAGGACGCACAAGCCGCCCTGAAAATTATAACCAGGATCACAACCGGTAAGATTACAAGACCCGTAAGACGTTCCCTGAGCATTACATGTTTTTGTGCCGGAACCATTTCCGGTCACACAAGCTGTGGTGCTGTTTGGAGCGCAGGCATTTGGAATACAAACTTGACCCTGAAGATTATAGCCGGGATCACACGCGTACAATACGCAAGCGCCATTGGCTGTCCCCTGAGCATTACAGGTTTGATTTCCAGTTCCATTATTTGAAGAGCAGGTGGTGACAACATTTGGCGTACAGGCATCGGCGACGCAAACTTGACCTTGAAGATTAAATCCAGCATTGCAAGCATTGATGACACATGCGCCAAACCCAGTGCCCTGAGCATTGCATGTTTTATTTCCAGTTCCGTTTCCTGACGCACAAGTCGCTATTGAATTGGGAGCGCAGGAATTAGCCACGCAGTTTTGTCCTTGAAGATTAAATCCAGGATCACAAGAACTTAAGACACATGGGCCGTAGGCAGTTCCCTGAGCATTACAAACTTGGTTACCACTTCCATTATTTGCAGAGCAAGCCGCATTGGCATTAGGTACACAAGAGTTGGCGATACATATTCCGCCTTGCAAATTAAATCCAGCGTTACACGCGTTCAATACGCAAGCTCCAAATCCCGTTCCCTGAGCGTTACATGTTTGATTGCCAGAACCGTTTCCAAAATTACAAGCCGCAACCACATTAGGAGTGCAGGAATTGGCAACGCACAAACCGTTTTGTAAATTAAATCCGGCGTTACATGATGTTAATGTGCAAATCCCATAGCCAGTTCCTTGGGCATTACAAACTTGGTTACCGGAACCATTTCCGGAATTACAAGCTGAATTCCCATTGGGAACACAAGCATTTGCCACACATGCGCCGGCTTGAAGGTTAAATCCAGCATTGCAAGCGTTGAGAACACAAGCGCCGTACATCGTCCCTTGGACATTACAAGTTTGATTGCCTGAACCGTTTCCAGACTGACATCCGGTAATACTATTTGGAATACAGTTGTCAGGTACGCACACGCCATTTTGTAAATTAAAACCGGGATCACAACTGGAGAGCACGCAAGGCCCAAAGGCGTCGCCCGCCACATTACACACTTGATTTCCTGAACCATTTCCAAAGGTGCAACCTTGTCCCGCTGCCGGTGTGCACGAGAAGGCCGGTGGCGTTGCGGAACCAGATGGTGCTCGAGAAATTCCACTCACAAACTTACTTTGCAAAGGATCAGCCCAATTTTGAAATGTCATTAAGGGGATGAGTACCAAGGCAAAAGCTGTGTAGCGGATAAACTTCTGGTAAAAAATGGACCATAGTTTATTAAAGCGTTTCAAAATGGATTTGCGACTTACTCGCTTTTTTACAGACTTACGACGTTTGCTCATTTTGCCCTCAGCAAACTATCGGCTAAACGTTAGGCAAAATTAAGATGAATATAAGACTCCTCTAAGCCACTGAATAGTAAGCACATTCTATAAAGATGGCCGTGACCCAGACCTGTACCATAAACTGACGCCCACTAGACGGAAAGTGGATCGGCACCTTTTATTTGTTGAGTTTGTCGTATTTTTTAAAGGTGGAGCGATTGGTGTCGGCTTCAGACTTCCATTTAGCAACTTCTGCGGCATAGGCATTGGCCTTCTTTTTCCACTCTGCCCTGTCAACGTTGGCTTGCTTCTCCTTGCCATCAATGGTTTTTTCAACATCTTCGGCAATTTTCTTTTGTTCCATCCACTGATTTTTCTCGGTGGAAATGGTTTTCATCTTTCCTTGGTATTCCATAATATTTGATTCACGCTTGGCCATATTTTCTTTTAATTTATTAATTCTTTCTTCTAGTGCGGCCACTTGCTTTTTCTCGGACTCTTCCTGATCGGTTTCCTTTTTGATCAAAGAATTAATTTGGCCTTCTTGTTTATCCATTATAGCCACATTAGCATCAGCTTTTTTAACGTTCTCATGGATTTGTGCTCGTTGAGTGGCCAATGCTTTTAGATTTTCATCAATGGCCTTAACGTTATCAGCTGAAATTTTTTGGTTTTTCTCGTAACCTTCTTTGTTTTTCTCGCTGTTCTCCTGATTAAGTTTCAGTTGATTTAGTTGGGTCTGTACTTCTCCGTCCGCACTCCATGCAGCGCGGCCCATAAAAAATATCGTCGAAATAATAATGACTAATCTCACCCAACCCATAACTACTCCTTCTTACAATTATTTTTTAAAGACGAGCGGTAATTACCAATCTCATCTTCCCAGAATTCGCCCTCGAATTCCCAGTTTTGTGCAGCTACTTTACGATCAGGGATTTTTACTCCACCCTTAGTTTTGCCGCCTGCCACTTGGTATCTAATATTCTCTCCACTGCCAGCATATACTTCATATTTAAGAAATTCATTGTTTTCAAAATTCATTTTCAATTCTTTTACAATTCTAGTCATATGGGACTTCAATATTTTTCCCGCAGATTCTTTGTAAGTAACTTTCAATTTTCCTATGCGCTCTTGCGCTTGAGCTGCTAGTTTCTTTAATCCATCTTCACCTTCTTTATAGGTGGCCATTTTGAATTCATACACATTCAAAAAATCTTCATTTTGCGCTAGCTCCAATTTCCATGCATTGAAATTTTTCATGGCATTAGGAGTCACACTGGCTTTTTTTATTTTTTGTTGAAGCGCTACCACTTTTGTTACCGTTGCATTTCTGCGTCCCAAGAGTGACTTCTTATCCTTATCAACAAGAGACTTGATAAATGGATAAGCCGTATTTTCATCATAGAGTTGGTTAAAAGACTCCTGTGCATTCAGAAAATCCTTTTGCCGAGCAATCTCTCGTAGAACTTGATTGGGAAGACCATCAACATCGGGCTTCAATTTTAAATCAATAAACTTTGAAACCGTGGCATACAGTGCGCCGGAATCATGGTTCTTGCTATAGCTTTGGATGGACTCAAGCCAGGGTTCATATTTTTGCTCTAAGTACGTTAACGTTTTAAAAGAATCAGCATATTGGCAAATATTTAAATAACCTATGCTTCTTACTATGTAACCTTCAGGTTTGAAAACTCCTTCAAAGTAAGGTGATTGGATTGAATGCATATTACCAATAGCGCCGGCTGAATCTTTTGATTGAATTTGAGCCCAACCTTGCTCAGTGAGAGCCTGGATCCAAAGGGAATTATCCTTTGTGACTTTCTGGTAAGCCTCCATAGAATCTTTGTACTTTCCTTTTTGAAAAGCCATACGCCCCATATTAATTTGAGTTAGAGCGAGAATATCTTTCTCAACGCCCTTTTTTGTCAGCGTCTCTGCAAGCTTTCTTGAACGCTCCATACTGGCATCATATTTATTTAAGAAATACTCTGAAACGGTACCTACGTATTGTGCCTTAAAATATTTACCGCTTGAGGTTGGAACTTTCTCAACTTGGGACAAAGCTTGTTGATACTGACCTTTTCTCACAAAATACTTAGCTTTGAGGTAACTGATATCGGGGAGAGTCTCTTTGAGGATAAGTGAATCATCCTTCAGCGTAAGAAGTGCTTCTACTAAAGTATCTTCTGTATGGCGAGTTACACCCTCTGCGGCAACTTTAATAGCGTTAGGGGTAAACCTCACATCTTGAGACTTGATGACTGATGTAAGCTGATGGATCGCCTCTGTTGGAACATGCATCTCTTGAAGACACACGCCTAAATGGTAACGACTACTCATTTGAATAGATGGAGATTTTGATTCCGTAAGATCAGAAAAAATTCCGCTAGCAATGTGACAATAGTCTTTCTTTTCAAAAAGAATGAGACCTCTAAGGAGCTTCAAATCCTCATCATTAATTTTTGTGACCGCCAAAACTGTAACAGGTTGTTCAGCTTCAGGATTAAATACAATTTGATTTATTTTTTCCGCCGTGACTCGCTTTTCCGGAGGAAGACTGGGAATGTCGATTTTCTCTGCCAAACTAGCTTTGATGACCTCAGGCCGTAATAAAGTTTTAAACATGGTATCTGTCATGAGTTCTGGAGATGACAACATATCAACAGGTGCGTGAACTCGTGCGTTTGGAAATGGTTCAATTTCCACAACCGGAAACATTTTAGCGTCTAGTTGCTGCTCTTCTCCAATATTTAAGAGCGGGAGTGGCACAACTTTCTTCATCTGGAACTTTGCTCGGAATTTCTTAAATTCAAATACAGGAACATCGTTATGTCCCATGATCAAATTCTTATCATTAAACTTCTTTCCCGGTGTTAATGCTCTTACAACTTTTAATTCTTTTACTTTTTGTACGCTCACCTTCCAACTTTCATGGGCTTTGGGCTCCAGGACTGGATCAACTTTTTGAACTGCTTGGAGTGCCATCGGCGCATCGGCGCCGGTGCTTGCTACATTTCGATTGGGTGAACGATCAGGTGCAATATTAAAAAGTGATTTGGCCTTTTCCTTCACGCTGGTCCAAGATAAGCTCCAACCTTTATTTGCGGGCTGGGCAGCCTGAATTACAGGTGCTGGGTTATATGTTTGCCCCGATCCACCTAGACCAGCGTCTTCATATCGAGCTTCCGCCACTAAAGTGAAGGAAACGACCGACATAACAAACATGGTCTTTAAAAATAACTTTTCCATAAGCACGTCCTACAATCTTTACTGAAAAATAGTTAAACCCAGCATCACCGAGGCACTGTAGTTTGTTTTTGAACTCAGTGAATTGCCCGATGTTGCTCCGTAAATCTGCTCTTGATAAAAATGGTTTTTAAAATCTGCCCTCAGCGCAAAATGCTCACTTAAAAAGATTTGTTGGTAAATATCCAGTGCAAGAGTAATCGCAGACTGGGAAGTCGAATTGGGAGGAGTAAAGGAAGTCGTGGTGGTGTAGGTGGCAGATTTTAACATCGTCACACCTAAACCGGGTTCCACTCCCATGTCAAAATAGAGGATCTTTTTTTCTAACAAACTGAGTTTTGCATATATAGGAACCCACACATAGTTGAGCCCCACATATCCTTGCTGAATATTTCTGTCAGGAACAGCTCCGTTGGAGCCAATTCTGCTTATGATGTCAGAGTCCGATGCGCTGGTCTTCCAAGCCTGAAGCTCAATACCTTCCCGTTCACTAAAAAAACGGTCTATGGCCAGTCCAAAGTTGACGTTATTTTCATAAGGATCATTGAGAACTACTCCAAGCTGAGGAGTGACGGAGAATTTTTTTGCTTTTGTGTAGAGGCGATTTTGTACAACGCTAAATTCTGTATCTTTAGCTGTCCAATACCGATTTTCCAAATCTGAAATATCAATTTTTTTATCATCTGGTTTAGCATTAGGATCGACTTTTTTAGAATCTGCAGCGGCCCCTTCTGGAGGGAGCGTGCCGGGAACTGCGGTGTCCTGGGTTGCCGCTTTTGACTTGGATTTGCGGTCAAACTTGCCCGCCTTCGCAAAATCTGCTGAACCAAAAATAATTGTCAATGCACTAACAGCTATGAGACTGTTCTTGATACGCATAATACGATCCCCTCTATGAGTGCGGATAAAAATATTAAGTTTCTTACGTGTTAATTCACGCTCTTAAATAAGAACGGGTAAGAAACCAAAACCTTCGTCCCACCTTTTGGTTTTGGGAACTTCCATGTAGCAATGCGCCTCAATATACATTCTTCAACCATGGCGTTATTCATTGTTGATTCTCCAAGAGATTGTGATTCCACAATTCCCTCGGCATCGATGTTCCACTTTACTTTTACTTTTCCATGCAACTCAGAATCGCTGGCTAGTTGTCTGTCATAGCAATATCTGATTTGACCTAAATGTTCTCTGATAACCTTGGCGATGGCTTCCTTATCAAGTCCACCTTCAACTATGGATTCTGTATCATCAATGGCGATATCGCCGTGACCCACTCCTCCATCACCCAGAGCACTGCCGTTTTTATAGCCGCCCTTACCGCCGCCTTTTCCAGCTGTTCCAATGGCGCCAACTTTAAATCCGCCAGTGCCACTCATTATATCGGCTTTACCAGACCGGCCTTGAGTCGTAGGAATTTGACCAAAACCGTTTAACTGTTGGCCAGTTAATGAAGCATCTGCGTTTGGCATGGCGGCCAAACGGGCCACAAGCATGGCATTTTTTGAAGCCTGTTTTGCAATCTTACTAATGATGGAAGTAATTCCCGCCGCCCTTAATGAGGCAACGGCTTTACTGTCATTAACAGGACCCTTTTTCATTCCGGCCATGACTTGTTGAGAACCACCGGACCCTTTCAATAATTTTGTCCCAGAACTTTGCAATTGTTTTTTCTTTTCTGCCAAAATTTTGGAATCAAAAATCATTCGTGTATAAACGTTGTCCTTTGGTTTCTCCACGGTGGGCGGCATTAATCCGGGTATTCCAAATAATAGTAAGAGGAATACTAATATAGCCGCAGCAGATCCACCCAATGGTTTTCTAAGTTCTGGAGGCAAAGTCAAATCTTCCTTAGATATTTCTTTACGCTTTAATACTTTATGTTCCGTTACTTCTACCCGAGGAGATTTATATAATTGCATATCCCCAACTTCAAAGGAGGTATCAATTATGTTGTCATTCCATCTTGCCACAAAAAACTTAGCTGAACCTTTTTCCGCATTATAGTCAGGGGTAAAAACCTTACGATTTTTTGTACTTAATTGCATCTCAAGTACGTTTTCCCCAATTTGAAGTATGCTTCTTGATGTAATTTCATGTTCTGTGAAGGGCTTATGATCGATTTTAACGTCAGGCTCACTTCCCAAATCTAAAACCTGCCATCCATTTTTACCTTTTTGGATAAGGCATACCAGACCCGCAGCTTGCCCCCCAAGTAAATGCACGCGAGAATTTTTGACACTTCCCACAGTGATTTGTGAACCCCGGAACCTATAAGCTCGTACAAACTTACCTTTATATTTTTGTTTAACCAGCAAAGTTTGTTTCATAAAAACCTCTTTTACTTCAAGTAATCCACGCTAGATTTAATATTCTCATCAAAGCGTTCTTTAATTTTATAGAGTGGAATAAAATCCACTGATCTCTTTTGCACTAGATAACTTCCATCGGGATGTCTTGATTGACCGTCGATGGTTTCTTCTTCAAAATCCACTTTCTGAGTTTTCCTGGTGGTGATAATCTTCTCTTTAGCAAAAGCTTCAACACCCAGAACGATGATTAAAAATAAGATTACATAAATAGTTTTCACGTCACTTCTCCTTAGAATTGGCCACAGCTCTTTGAACGGCCCCTTCCAATTGTTTAATCTTAGAATCAACGTCGGCATCTATGTTTTTAACCACCCGGCCGGATTTGATATTTTGTTTTAGTTGCTTATACAGTCCCAATGCTTCAGCATTATTGTGTAAAATACTTTCCTGAATTTCAGCAAGTCTTGCCAAGTATTGACCATCGGTGGGATCCGTATCATTAAGTCTGGCGTAAGCATCCACCGCTGCTTGTGGATTTTTTTCTTCAATCTGACTTTCCGCATATCCGTACAAGGCGGTCTTATTTCTTGGTTCCACCTTTAAGACGGAATAAAAATGGAGGGACGCTTTTGTAAAATCCTGATCTCTAAAAAATATTTGTCCTAATAATAAATGCGCAGGCAAAATACTATCATCAAATTGCGAAGCCTTTTCAAAAGCTGAGACCGCAGGGCCAAAATCTTTTTTATTCCATAGAATTTGTCCACGCAGATAATGTACAACACCTGATTCTGGAGCTCTGTGCAGAGCTAATTCGACGAACCACATTGCGCGGTCTAATTCTCCACGGTCCTTAGATGTCACAGCTAGGAAATAAGGTCCCCACGGACTGAGCGGTTCCTTTTGAGCTAAATCTTGGGCAAGGTCTTCAACTCTCAACGTTTCCCGAGTTTTTAAACACGCCGTAGACGCCTCCACGGCATCTCTCCAGTTCCACTTACCTTTAACTTTTGTAAAAAGTTTTGAGCAATTGGGGTTTTTAATTTGAGATTCCGCAATGGACCTGATGGGATCGTTAAATTTTTTAATTTCCTCTTTAGGTACGGCAGCCAAATTCAGTTCCCTTGGTTTGGAATCTTGGGTGACCGGTTGAGTGGTGGCACACGCTGTCAATGCTAACATGGATATCAATAAGTATTTCATATCAATTCACCACCGGTAGGACGTTCTCTGGGGAGTTAACATCCACCATCATCTTTGTTTTCATAGATTTTCTAGCTAATCTATTTAGCTCTCCCTGAATTTGCGCAATGGTTCCATCGTGGAGACGCATGTCTTTAGCTTGCTTTAAAGCTAAATGGAGGTTGTCCGCATTTTTCTCTTCAATGGGCAGCGCAATATTTTCTATTTCAGAGAGAAACTTTTTCTTCTCATCTGCTTTTAAATCCCCGGGAGCTTCAATGGTATGTAAGCTATTAGAAAACTTCTCATACACTCCGGCTAGCTTAACTAGCGCCTCAATAGCAGTAGGTTTGTCTCCATAGTTTAGAACATCCTGGTAGGCTTTTTGTACTCGTTCCAATTTATCTATTTTAATTTTCAAGACCATCCCTAATCGTTCTGGACGAGCCTTAACGCCAGTGAGATCAAATTCTTTTTCAAGAATTTTGCCTTCAACTAAGCGCGCTTGTGCCAGTGCCCAATTTGAAACGCCTTTTTCATTACGCATATTAAGAACTTTTTTTGCCAATCTAAAACAGGTCTCGTCATCTTTACTTTCACACGCATGCTTTGTTATTTTAAAGGACGCTACAGATGCTTGAGGTTGGACACCAGACTCAATGATTTGGTGGAAAAGTTTCTCTGTTTTATCCCATTGTCCACTTTTCTCAGAAAGTACGGCCATTCTCTCCAGAGCCAGCTTCCCTTCCCTTGTTCCAGAATATTTCTGGGAAAGGGTGGAGTATATTTGCAAGGCGAGAGACCACTCGTTATTGAGAGCTTTATAATCTCCCGCTGCTAACGTATGAGACAATTTATGAGCCTCATCAAGTTCAGCTAGTTTCAACAGTGTGCGACCAGCTTGTCCAAGCTGGGCTTGGACCTCATACAATGCCACTAAAGCTCGGGTGACGTCGGTCACTTGAGGAGACTGGGGGTAGTCTTTAAGTAGAGTCTCGCTGATTTTGGTGGCCTCGTTAAAATCTAAACCCTGATTTGCGCATTTGATTGCATTAACTAATGCTTTATCCGCGAGGTTAGATTCCGGATTATCTTTAACAAAATTTTGGTAACCAATTACAGCGTCAGAATATTTTTTACTTAAGTCGAGATTTTGAACCACTGTAAAATAGGCCTGTTGATGAATTTTTAAAAATTCTGCCTTAGTTGCAGAATCAAAATTAAGTTTTTTAATAAAATAGGCACTTTCATCCCTCAGAAGTTCAAATCGCTTCTGGATATTTAAGATATCTAAATAAAGATGTGCGGCTTTTCTCCCACGCTCTGTGGAAGCATAATTCAAAGAGAGTTCTTTTAAATCCGGTGCAGCGCGGTCAAACTTCCCTTTTTCATAGGCAATGAATGCTTTTTTAAATTTAACATCTGTCACATATTGACCTTTTGGGTTCATGGTCACGTAGTCAGATGCGAGGACAGAAAAAGTCACCTCATCTTGGTCAGACCATTTGTCTTTGATGTCTTTTTCCAGTGAAACCAATGCCGCATATGAAGAATC
>JBBQPV010000027.1:0-10709 GCA_038216925.1 Bdellovibrionia bacterium | reverse complement strand
TCAATATCCAAAAAATCATCGGCACTCTTTTTGATGAGCTGGGTGTCACGTTTGAGCAAAATTAAGATTTTCGTTGCCAAATAAATTTCCTCGGGGATAGCATAAGCGGTTCGCTAAAACAAAGGGGGCCCTATGAAATATCTATTTATCTTGTGTTCTTTAATTGCGTCCACATCTTTTGCGCAAGCATTGAAATTTGAAACTGTTTGCAAAGACGGTAATTGTTTTAAGAATGGTTGGATGACCACGTCAAAGGGATATTCCATGGAGACCCGTTGCAAACGAGGTGACTGTCCAAGATTTGGTTGGTCCTCGCGGGCCAATGATCAATCCACCTATGACGTTAACTGCCGCACAGGCGGATGTTTTAAATCTGGCTGGAGTTCCACTCAGGTGATCAAAGGTAAATTGTATTTTGACGATGTTCTTTGCAAAAATGGAAGTTGTCTTCAATATGGATGGGTTGTCCGCACCGGCTATGATTTTTTAGGTGGAAACGTCGTTTGTAATAACAATGACTGTTCAAAATTTGGTGGCACTTCCATTTGGAGGGGGCGTCCGTCTCGAACTGCTTGCTACTCAAGCAGCTGCTACACTAACGGTTGGACCTTATTTGTTTACTAGTTAATGACAATAACTTGAATAATAAAACTTATACTGTTTCAAAGCTGCCATGGCGGCAACGTTCATGGGAAGGGCTTGCCGATAAGAAATAGAGCTGGCTATTTTCTGGCAGTGTTCGGGGGTCGTTCCCAAAGCGTTACTCAACGTCAAACCGTTATTTTCATAAATCTCAACGGGTAAAACTTTGGTACCATAGATGTCTTCAAGGGTGGGGTGACCGGGCTTAGATCTGATTACGCTACTCCAGTACTCTTGCACTTCTGTTTTAAAATATTTTGATTTTAAAAGATAAAATCTGAGAAGTGTTAGTTTATCAAATGGGTCAAGTTTTCCATTCACGTCTGATAGCCGCAACTGAGGTATATCGAGTCTTTGGGTTGTCCCAGAAATTACTTTTGTTAACTCAGTAGTAACCGCGGGTAAATTAACCATTTCAACCGTAGGGTAAGGCGCCCACAAGGCATTTCTACTATAGTCTTCCAATTCAGTGGGAATATCATGGTTAAGCGCAAAATAGGGGAGCCCAACATATGACAAGAGAAGCCTAATGAGTGATGCGCAATTTTGACTGAGGAGATAATATTGAACTTTTATTTTCTCACTTTGAAAATCAAAGAGAGTTTGAATTATCTTTTTCCTTTGTTCAGAAGTAGTTGGGATAATGTGGCGATCCAAAACCCTGGACTCATCTGAGACATATTTTCCCACAAATTCAAAAAGGGGTAGAGCATCTACAGTGATAGGATATCCGCCGGTAAAAAAGCCCGTAACTATTTTGGCCACCGCAGGAATTTTATCTACTGTGTCCGCCCTAGAATTTTGAAGGGTTGCAGTATTGTTGTCTGCAAGACCCGCAGCAAAACTCACAACAATATCATTAAGGGGATCATCGTCATCATCCACCAGTCGCAGCATGGAATGTCCCCACTGACTCATCACGGACAATTTATTGGCTCCAGCAGTAATAATCTCTACTCCAACAATGTTTCTCGTTTTCAATTCATTCAGCACTCTAAGGGTGGCGGCACTCTGAACTCGCCCATCATCAATTTGTTTTTTGACAATACGTGCTTGCTCCTCTTTTTGCCACCGGATGAGATCGGTGCCCAAGGGCCCCCCACTTCTTGAGGGGCGATGTCCGTGGGCGACACTGGAAATAATCAGAATGCTGAGAATGAGAAACTCTAATTTCACTGTTTTATCCCTTAACTTCTGAAAACCCGACGTGGGCGGGTGCCTGAGTTGGGTCGTAGTCACTTTCATTACAATCGCCTCTCTCATCAACTGGGGCCAGATTGTATTTGAAGCTTTGAGAATCAGACTGAGAATTGGAAAACCCTGCTTCTGAATTAGAATATCTACCCAGTAGGATAAGAGACGTGCCTCGGCCTTCGGACAAGTGACTTGACTTCGAGGTTGAGTGAGAATCGCTTCTCTCCGCCGAAACTCCTGTTGTCAAATATACTTTTTGGCCGTTAAGATTTTGCGCTCTCGCCTCCTCTAGACACTCTCCGCGCAATTTTGAAAAGGCTTGAGAACGGTCAAAACTTTTTCCAATAAAACTTCCATCTACGGATTTGGAATTGACCATTTGAAAAAGTTGATTCCTAGCCTCATCAACAAAGATACAACTCGCCGAACAAGACCATATCTTAGTGGGAGCGGCGTATGTTGAAACTCCAATGAGTGTCATTAAAAAACTTTGTGCAATTATTTTAGTTTTCATATCATTCTCCATTATTGCGGTCTGTAAGTGCTTAAACATTTATCATCTGAATAGCCACGTTTAGCGCAGAGCAGTCTGATTATTCCTCTGTTTAAGTCTGGGTTCTTGTTAGTAATTAATAATTTTCTTACTGCCGGCGCCTCATTTTCTAAGTTTAAATTCAAACTGGGTGAACTCTAAATTTTCTTAAAAGCCTCAGGGTTAATTTCTTTATCTTCACCGTTGCGTAAAGAAAGGGAGAGGAGGTTAAGGCCGTTAACCACAATCTGAGACTGTCTTAAGAAAAGATCCAGTGTTTTCATACTTTGTGCTTCCGCGGCAATCTGCAATCCGTTTTGGTTTGAAACCAAAACTGAGTTGAGAGGAATATTTCCACCTTTATATAGAGAAGCTACAGCCTCGGGCAGATCAGCCGTGATGGCTGTTTTTATGGCAAATTGCTGATTCTGCAAACTCCAGTTTCCAGCGGCAACTCTGTCAGAGCGGATTTTCAGACCCAGTTGCGCCATCCCTTTGACAAAGGCATAATCAACAAAGTTATATGCTTTATTAATAATGAGGTTCGGATAGAGAGACGCAAATTTATAATATTCCGCTTCAGAAGTTATCTGACCAACAAGTGCAGACAAGCGGGCATCTGCTTCTTCTTGAGACTTTGTATCCAGGAGTTCAGCAATAACCTTTTGATCGCCTGCATAGAGTAAGTTCTGTATGGGCATAACTTTTCTTGCGGAGATGGCGCGCTCGTTAAAACTTAGTTTGGGGTCCGTCATTCGTAAAATATCTTCTTTATATTGTTCCAAGTCCTTTAGGTTTCTATGGACCACAAGACCGTTCTTTTCCATTTGGAATTTAAAAGATTCCGTTGCTAAATCCTGTTGGATAATACTCGTCATGCTTTTCACTTTAGTATTTCTCATGGCTGTGTCATCGGGAATGAAGGTGTGCATAAGTTCGTGGACAACGGCATACCCTTGATCTTCAGGGGGCATGGAATCTGGACCAGGTTTAAACCCTGTGAGACTGAGATAAATATCGTCATTGAGCCTAATGGCCATTTGAGATTTTTTTCCTGGCAGCTGATAATAAGTCAGACCGTCTAAATCATCGGTTTGAATATTTTTTATTGCGCCTTCGATTTTACAAATTCCCGTTGCTCGTGATTCTTGTCTTAAAGCATGGGCTAAATACCAATGCATAGTTTCCACACGTTTAAGAATTTTTTCAAATTCTGGAACGTCTTTAACAAACTCATCGGTGTGAACCCAAAAACAATTACTTTTGTCCACAAGATCTCTGAGTCGAGTTCTTCCGTTGATTTTAAAAGTATCTCCGCCCTTAGTTCCATCTCCTGCCATGGCTGACTGAGATTGGAAACTTGTGGCTATCAACATTCCAATTATTATTAAAAAACCATACTTCATAACAGCTCCTACTTCTTTACTTTAATGTTCCAGTATTTAGAGAATTCATTTTCAAATATTCTGAGATAACTAAATTTAATCCATTTTTAGAGACAAGCATTCCATTTCCACAAAGCTGATTACCGGCATCCAGTTTGGACACAATTGCGACCACGTTTGTCACTGTGGTTTTATTAGCCGATGCGAATTTCTTTATGTTGTATCCAACGCCGACTCGAGATTCCTCAATGACGGCTAGAACTGAGTCCATGTCATTAAGTAACCAGTCACTGAGATTTGAAGTGGCGTGAATGGCATATGCTCCCGTGGTGGTTGCTACTCCAACTCCGGTGGATGAGACGGAAGCGAGTCCAGGGTTATCAAATGTGATCATCCCCCCCAAAAGTGCGAAAATTCCACCTAAGGTTGCTGCTCCAGGAGTATTTTCAAAATTATCTATGTCAGACTGATTGTGAAAAATATTGTGACGAGCAGCCACGTAGGCGTCCCGACAATCTGATGCCCTTACCACCGTATTGATACTGATCAAAAGAAATCCGGTAAGAATTAGAGTTCTCATTTTAAAACTCCGGTATTTAAGGATTTCAATTTTAATTTTTCCGAGATGAGAGAATTCAGTCCAGAACTTGTCACCAGTAAGCCTGATCCACAGAGTTCATTAGCAGCATCTATTTCAGTTATAGCCGTGATGATTTTGTCTTGGGTTGTGGCGTGGGTTAATGCGAATTTTTTAATGTGGTACCCAACTCCAACTCGAGATTCTTCCAAGAGGGCTAAGACAGAATCCATGTCGCTTGTCACCCAGTCATAATATTTTGATAAAACTGGAATTGCATAGGGTACCGCCGTTGTAGCAAGGCCTACTGCCACTCCGGAAGTGAGAGCCAAATGAGCTTCGCCGTCAACTGGCCCCATTGCACCTGTGAATGCAAAGCTTCCCATAATCGCACCTACTTGGCCGAATTCTTTTAATTTCGCAAAATCTTTCTCATTGTGAAAAATATTATTTCGAGCGGCTACGTAAACGTCTCTGCAGCTGCTGGCCTGTGCTGTGGCACCGAGATGCACTAAAAATAAGGAGATTAAAAGTATTTTTGTCATTTCAAAACTCCGGTATTTAACATTTCATTTTGTAATTTTTGCTGGATGAGTGACATGATTCCTTTTTCTGTAACAAGTTTTTCATTACAGAGAATTCCGCTGGAATCAAGTTCAGAGACGGCACCGATAATGTTTTGGGATGAGGTTTTAAAATAATCTGCTGTTTTTTTAATTTGGTGACCAACACCCACTCGAGACTCTTCAATGAGTGACAAAACTACACCCAAACCATTAGACCACCAATCCTCATATTTTGTAATGGCGTCATAGCCCACTGTGGCTCCCATGATAGTGCCACCAGCAACTACGGAGACTGTGGATCCTAGTCCTGGGTTTATTATATTTCCCACAGAAATTCCTGTGGTTCCGCCGGCAAGTGTTGCTCCGAAGACGGCCGGAATGGGAAGAGGACCAGCTGGCTCTTCCACTAGATTATCTGGTTGAAACTTAATCTTTTTATAAACCTGAATGTACGCTTCCCGACAACTTTGTCCGTGAGCAATGCAACTGATTGTAGAAAACATGATTGTGAATAAAAATAAGTTTTTCATCGTAATACTCCGCTGTTAAGCATTTTGAATTGTAAATTCTGATTTATAAGTGAGACTAGTCCCTTTGCGGTTGTGAGATCGGTGGCTGAACATAGCACTTGATTGAAGTCTAATTCAGAGACAATTGTGGCGACGTCAGAGGCGGAAACATTAAATATGTTTGCAGTCTTTGTGAGGCGATATCCCATGCCCACGCGAGATTCTTCTATCATGGCAACAACGTCATCCATTTCGTTAATTTTCCAATCATAGTATCTTGCGGTGATCGGAATTGTTGTTGGTGCTACGGTGACTGCAGCGCCAGTTGCCACTCCTCCAACAGTGCCCAGCGTATCTGCACTGGCTGGATTCAAGGCCAGCCATTTTCCGGGGCCAAATGTCACGGCGGCTGAACCAATTAAGCCAAGTACCCCGCCTGCTACTATTGATACCTCCGTATCGCGTCCTTCAGCAACGGCTTGGAAAATTTTTGCTTTTGCCTTTAAATATGCCTCACGGCACCCTTCAGCACTGGCCATATTTGTCATTAATGTAGACGTCATGATTGTCAGTAAGATTAATTTTTTCATTTTAAAACTCCGCTGTTAAGAATTTTGATTTGTAATTTCTGATTGATAAGTGAGTGTAGACCTACCTCTGTGGCTAGAGAATCTTGACAGAGGGCACCGCTTGAATCAAGTTCAGACACTGCATCGACTATGAATTGAGGTGAGGTTTTAAAACTTGCAGCGATTTCTTTTATATGCTGGCCAACGCCTACCTGGCTTTCTTCAATAATTGCCAAAACCACACCCATGCCATTTGACCACCACTGTTCATATTTTGTAATTGCGTCCCCGGCTACATAGGGCACCAATACGGCGCCGCCGACTATAACGGACACTGTTGTTCCCAGTGCTGGGTTGACTGTGTTAGTTGCAAGTACTCCAGCTCCGCCACCTGTAGTTATCGCGGCTGCCACTGGTTGAAGAGGCCCACTGATTACCATGTCTACCGAGTGTTCCGGGTGGAATTTTATTTTATCGTAAACTTTGATATATGCGCTCCGACAACTATTTGCATTGGCGACGTTTGCGTTTAAGCCCATTGCAGATACAAACATTAGTAATAAAAATATTTTCATGACTTCTTTCCTTTGCCTTCGCGACTTAACTTAAAAAAGTGAGTTCCTAAATGATAAAGTTTTGTTTTCTTTTTGGTTTTTGAACTTAGACTTGCCATCTTGGTGAAAAATTCTTCTACATAGGCATCGGCTTGCTCTAACTGATCTTCCCCAATGGCAATATTTTCTGTGCGCACGAGACGCTCATCAAATTTTTGTCCCTCAAGACTTTCTTTTGCTTTTTCTAACATTTGCCGATGATATTTATGAAGACTCTCTGTGGAGATTTTTGCATTCACAAAAATATCGCTGGAAGTTCGGGAATAATATTTATTTTCTTTAAGTTCAACTAAGCCCAATCTAATCAATCTATCAAGTGCCGCCTCTGCCTGCATCCGCTCGATACCCACCAGGGCTGACAGATTTTCCAAAGTCTTATCTTCTATATCAAGAACAAGCACGCCCAGAAGCGCAAGATGGAACCAATCGGAGATGAGTGAAAACATATCCACATCTAAATTGTGAACGGGTCCTCTGGGATTTAGACTTTCCAATTTTTTCTGGATGGCCTTTTTTAGATCAAGGCGCTTCGCTGAATCTCTTTTAACCAGTAAGCAAAAGTAATCCACTTCTTTACTTTTTAATCCTAAGTTTGTGCCAATAGTGAGGGCCATATCATAAGAGAGATTTTTTTTGCCGCTCAAGACTTCTGAAAAAGAAGAAGGGGCCATGCCCAATTGCCTTGCAATCAGACGAAGAGAGAATTTGGGATTCTTACTTTGTTTCTCCAAAATCACGTTCTTCAAAAATTTTCTGTAATCACTGTATTCGTAAACCATGTGAGAGTTATAACTCAAGTTCGCGCACTAGACAATAGTCTAGCGAATTATGTTGTCGCTGTAGCGAACACTTGTGACAAAAAAAAAGCCAGAGTGTTTAAACTCTGGCCGTAATAATTTCTAAATTACTGACAAACTAGATTGGATTCACTGACACATTCCTGAACATCAGTGTTGGCACTCTTTGCGCACAAGTTAACCGCCACTCTTTTGGCAATGGCAGGGTCAACGTCGCTTGCAGGAAAAGTTTGATTTCCGCTGGTAGCAGTGCAAGTTACAATCGACTGTGTTGTGGGTTGATCTCCACAACTTACCGAATCCGTACACTCCCCATTATTGGTTCTGAAATCATTCTTACAAGTCTCAATTGCGCGATTCATAGCCACTTGCGAATTGTAACTTGAAGCTTGAAACGGAGAGAGACCAGCGCTTGTTGCTGAGCATGTTTGCACGGGAATTACTTCACCGGCTAGATTTGTACAAGAAACGTAAGAGCGACACTCATCATTATTGGTGCCGTCATTACCGGTACATAATCCCACAGCACGTTGGCTAGTGATATCCGCATCGCGACCATCACGGGTAAAGCTCACGTTATTACTAAAAGTTGTACAACTCACGATGGGTGCGTAACTGTTTCCGTCGTCACAAGAAATGTTTGCTCTACATTCGTCGTTAAATGTTCCGCTTGAGCTTTGACAATTAGTGATTGCAGATTCGCTTGCCATGCTGCCGTCCGCACTTTCCATAGAAAATTTCTTTGTTCCGCTATAGGTAGAGCAAGAAATTTTAGCCACTGGAACTTCAACGGGTGCTGGTTCCTGGTACGCCACAACTGGGTCAATGGGTTGACCTTGATAGCTGTGCCTGCGAATACGACTATTAATTGCATCCAGCTCAGCAAGATTAGCAGAAGAGGGATCAATACCTGTGGGAATAAATACTAAGTAATTACTTGGATTATCTAAATCAATAATTGCTTTGAAGGGAATGTGAAGTGAACCGCGGTCCACAAAACCTTCCACTACTACTTCAGCATTGTCCAAATTCTGGTAATGATTAACCACGATATCATTGGCGCCAAATATAAAACTTCCCATTAAATTTCTGGAAATCTTAAGAGACAAGGCGTCTGTTAGATAGCCCATTGAGGATCTAAAATAAGCCTGTCTATCATAGGACATTCCGCCAACTTCAATGGCCAAATCACGTAGTGTATCGGTGGGGTAGTAAACATTGGCATAACGGAATGGGCGAACGGGGTAACGGTAGTAAAAGTAACCTCCGTAATGAGCAACGTAATATTCTTCAGCAACTTCTGCTGAGAATAACCAGTAGACAACGGGATGCCAAAGATGAACTTGAATATCAATGACTGGTCTCACGGGATAGTAATATCCACCGTAAAAACCGTGGCTGCCCCATCTGTCATAATAGTGGCGATAACTGAGATCACGGTTGTAGTAATAATTATTATAAACCCTAGAACGTTCAACCACGGCAGTTTGGTATCTATTTACATAGACATTTTGAACGTTCGTAACGTGGATGTTAACTGTGTTTATGTTCACATAGGTTTTCTGTATGTTTACAATTTTCGTATTTGCCACGGTAATATTAGAAACAGAAGACTGGTTAGCCAAATGACTTGGAACTTGTCTTCCATCTATTTTTACCGGAGGAAGAATTTTCACCGGCGCAATGGCCACGATCTTTTCTCCAGGCTTTACTCCAAAGCGCACGCCATCTTTTAATCGTGGGGGTGCCACGGGCACTGCGGGAGTGGTAATAACGGAATGAAATTTACCTTGATCAGATTCACGCTGGAATCTCTTTCTCAATTCCTCTGTCTTAGCGATGTCTTCAGGCTTTTGCTTACTGGGATCTTTTGCTAATTCAGCCACAGTTTTTTGTTGTTGAATTTTTTGAGCTAATCCCTGCTCAGAAGCTTTAGCTTTCCTGTTCGCAGATTCTTGAGCGAGTTTGGATTGTTTATCCGCTTCATCATGGATAGCTTTTTCTTTAGCTAGTTGAGTTTCTTTGTCGTTTATTTCTCTGGAAGAAAGTTGTTTAGCAACTACGTCCGATTTTGCTCGCACTTCTTCGTGCCTTTGTTGCTGAGCGGGAGTTAACTTGGCTAAATCCTCTTTCTTCTTTAGATCAATGAGCACTTTTTGTTGCGCAAGTTTTTCAGCATTATTCTTTGCTGCTAACTCTGAAACCTTCTGCGCCGCAAGACGCTCTTGATCTTCTCTGGCTTTTTTAGCATGCAACTCATGTTCTGCGGCTTTAGCTTTGTCTGCGGCTTCAATATGTTCTTTTTCTCGCAAAGTTTTTTCATTAAGTAATTGCGCTTCTTGTGCTTTCGCTTTTTCTGCCGGTGATTGGGGCTTTGCTGTTTCTAGTTTAGTTTTATCCGCCAAGTCCTTTGCGGCTTTTTCACGTAAATTTCTTTCAGACTCTACTCTTGCGCGTTCTGATTCTACTTTCGCTTTATCACTAGCTTCTTTTGCGGCTCTCGCGTGTTCAGCCTTTGCCGCTTCATCACGGGCTTCCTTCAGTTTTTCTTGGTCAACAGGTTTTGTCACTGGCGCTACGACAACTGGAGGTTGCACCGCTGGAATTTTACTTTTTGCCTTTTCTTCCGCCGCTCTCTCCTCTGCAGCTTTAGCTGCCGCTTTTGATCTAGCTAGCTCTTCCTGTTTAAGTTTCTCCGCGTTGTTATCAACGGGTTTCGCAACAGGTGCGGGTGCGACTGGCTGAGTTTCGGGTGTAGCAGGAATTTTTACTTTAGCAGCTTGTTCTTTTTCTTTTTGCAATTTGTCTTTGACTTCTTGTTCCCGGGCTTGGCGCTCGGTCTCTTTTGCTTTCGCTGCTGCTTCTTTAGCTTGCTGTTCCTGTTGTCTCTGTCTTTCTGCTGCTCCATTATCCACAGGTTTTGTAACAGGTGCGGGTGCGACTACCACAGGCGTAGGTTGAGTTGGCTGAGTCACGGGTGTTGCAGGAATTTTTACTTTAGCAGCTTGTTCTTTTTCTTTTTGTAATCGCTCTTTAGCTTCTTGTTCTCGGGCTTGGCGTTCTGTCTCTTTTGCCTTCGCTGCTGCTTCTTTAGCTTGCTGTTCTTGTTGTCTCTGTCTTTCGGCAGCTCCATTATCCACCGGCCTTGCAACGGGTGCGGGAGCTACAACCACTGGTGCGGGTTGCACGGGGGCGGGGGCGACTACTTTTGGTTTAGCGGCCTCAGCGGCTCTCCGTTGGGCGTCTTGCTCTCTTGCCTGTTTTTCACGGGTTTGCTGTTCTTGCTGTTGTCTAGTTCGTTCCGCTTCTGCATTTCTTGCTTTT
>JBBQPV010000026.1:0-10826 GCA_038216925.1 Bdellovibrionia bacterium | reverse complement strand
CGTATTCCGTTAAATCCCAAGTAGGCCACAGTCGTTCGGCCAGGAAGATCAGAGGACATTATACTTCCAGATGTATGGGCATCCTTGAACTCAGCAACATATTGATAAAGGAGTCGGTAAAATTCTTCGTTAGATTTAGTGTCTCTAGCTGAGTCATTATATTTCAGTTTAAGATCATCCACTTTAAAACTATAACGAGTTTGTTTGTATTCAAGCGGAGCATAATTTTCATTGAACTGAGAATAGACCCATGCTAAATCGGCAAGTTTTTCCTCTGTTGTTAACGTGTGTCTTGGCGCCGGACTACAACTCACAATTGCAAAAGCTGAAAGTAAAACAAATCCTAGTAAGACTTTCCCCATTTTTCCCCCTGGTTTAAATTTTGCTCATTATTGCAGACTAGAGTCCGGGGTTACATTGAAATTCAACGTAATATAAATCTCTAGTCTTAGGTCTGAGGAACTTTAGTCTGGTTCTAATCATATAAGGGCAGTTCTAAAAGGAGATGCCTAAGCATTTCTAAAACGAAAAAACATGCGATTGTGATTCCCACTGATACGAAAACATAGCCCACATGGGCTTTATAAAAACTCAGGTAGAAATTCCTGCCGTTTAGATAAAGAGAAAGTAAAAATCCCACTCCATAAGCTAAATTGAGAAGCATTCTGAGCGCAAAAGACAGCCCAAAATAAATCCAATAAGCTAAGTAGCCAAGCATCACCTTAAGAACTTCAAAAATGAAAATGAACGGAGCAAAAATAATGATTCCTTTTTGCAGTCTGAATCTCTTGATGGTAGAGAGAAATATATTGGCCATGTGAAATGAAAGAATTCTTAATAAAGCTAATAAATAGTAGAGCACCGATGGCACACGGTCCTTGGGAAAGGTTGGCACTTCAAAATTTTGGAAATCGTCCAGACCATATACGTAGCCAACAAAGCTTTTGTATTTTTTCAAAAAATTCTCAGAGGCTTCATTCTTAAAGGTGATCACCTGGATTTCTCTTTGTTTTAAAAGAAAATTGAGAGCCCACACAGCAAAAATGAAAACCACGCCAAATGTAGAGAGATCATGAAAACCAATTGGTTTAGCAAACATGTATATATTTATAATAGGTATATGAAAAGACGGCGGCGATATCAGCGACATTTCGAATATTTTTAAATCTGGTATTCTTTTAAAATAAATTAGTGGAGGAATGGCAAATAATCCCACCTCAACCAACATTTTTAGAGGCTTCAACAAGAGCTTAACAACAAATTGAAAGATCCTAAGCTGAATCTCTATGGCCTTTCGGATAAACGAAGAATGATAATTTTCCTCGGTGAACTCTACCACATCGGTTTTCACCAAATCAGTATTCATTCGAATAACAAAATACATGGTCAAAAGGAAAAAGGCCGACAACAAAGCGTTTGCCAAACGAGATTGAAAATGAATATCCATTTTTTTATAGGCTATTAAGTATACTGAAATCGCAAAGGGTAAAATGAGGGAGCGCAGTACCGATGCGGTTACAATAGATCTACTCGAATCAGAAACTCTTGACGTACTTTGGCGGCGGTCTTGAATTCGTGCACGCCATGCCGCTAAATTTGGATTATTTTCTTCCACACTAGAATGGTAATTTTTTTACTACCCAGAAGTCAAAATAGAAAAAAACTCGGGGCATTTAACCCCGAGCCTGGGCTCAAAGAGGAGCGTATGGGCGTTCCTCTTATTCGATTTCAACCAATTAATTTAAGTGCTGCCATTTTGGATTGATTAGCCTGAGCTAATGCCGCCACTGAAGCTTGTTGCAGGATTTGACCTTGGGCCAATTCTGCAGACTCATGGGCAATATCAGCATCACTCAGTCTAGACTTAGCAGCAGATAAGTTTTCATTTTGAATATCTAAGTTACTTACCGTAGCGTTTAATCGAGATTGCACAGCGCCAAAGTCAGCGCGGAGTTTCCCAATTTTGTTGAGTGCATCGTCAACTTTTTGCAGAGAGTTTCGAGCATTGTCTTTATCCAAGACATCGATTCCGTCTACACCAAGGGTGCTATTACGAGCATCGGCATTAAGATTATATTTAATGATGTTCTCTGGTCCTGCAAAGGCGCCCACATGAAACTCAAGTTGTTCACCTGAACCATCGAGCAATTGCTTGTTACCAAATCGGGTTGTACCTGCAATGCGATCAGACTCCTGCAATAATTGTTGAGCTTCTGTGTTCAAGAATCCTCGTTCAGTGTCACTGATGTTATCACTGGCCGCTTGAACGCCTAACTCTCTTAATCTAATCATGATGTTAGAAATTTCATTGAGTCCGCCCTCACCCACCTGAACCAGTGAGACTGCGTTGAAAGCGTTGTTGCGAGCCTGTTTCATACCCGCCAACTGACCTCTCATGTTTTCTGATATTGCTAAACCTGCGGCGTCATCGGCAGCATTGACAATTCTGCTACCCGAAGACATTGCGGAGAGTGCGTGTTCTGTTCTTGCTTGTTGTGTTCCTAAATGACGTTGAGCATTTATTGATGCCACGTTCGTATTTATTCTAAAGCCCATAAAAGCCTCCATAAAAGATACGCAGCTCGCCCTTTTTCAGATCACACTCGCTTGAGCCACGTACATTAGCGAGTACAACCAAACCGTTGAACGTCGCTCTAACCTTTTCTGGACTTCTCTTCAGGCCGGGACAGGTCATGAAGATTCATCCCTTGGGATCATTGCTGCGTTCACATAACTTCTCGGCCTTGGTCTAGGAAACTTGATGGTGCGTTAGGACTTGGGTCTAGGATGCAGTGCGTCTTGTGTGCGATGACGCTAGACTTTGTACTAGAAAAATTATTTCGCAGGTCGATAGACCTGTAAAAACATTGAGCAGTTAAATAGACTTGGAAGTGCAGCGCTAGGATTTATAAACAACTTTGAAAGGACTTAAGATGAACAAGGCAAAACCAGTTTTACGAATTCTGTTGGGCGTTTTGTTTTTAATTTTCAGTTTGAATTTCTTTTTTCACTTTTTACCTATGCCCTCTCCCACAGATCCACGGGCACAAGCGTTCATGGGTGGATTATTCGGCACCGGTTACTTCTTTCAATTTTTAAAAGTAGTGGAATTAGTTTGTGCAATCATGCTGATTACAAATATGTACGTGGCGTTGGCGCTGATTATTCTAGCCCCTATAGTGATCAATATATTTTTATATCACGCGATGCTTGCACCTGAGGGCGTTCCATTGGCGCTATTTTTAGGTTTATTGCTGGCGGCATTAGGATACATGTATCGCGGGTCTTACAGAGAAGTTCTAAAGAAAAAAGCTTAATTAATTATGCGCAGGCTGAGCGGAGAGTATTAATTTTTCCGCTTCAGCTTGGGCAATTTGATTCATCAAATCATTAAGCCTATTGAGCTGTGCCATGACTAGCTTATCCAAGCTGGTGTGGCTTAATTGCTCAGAAATCCATTTTTCATCTGCACCGGTACTAGCCGAATACAAATAATAGATCGCAAATGCTGCGGCAGTAAGGGAACTGATTCTTCTTGCGCTACTCCAAATGTTTAATCTTCTCTCAATGGGAGCTAAAGATTTAAAATCTTCCCCAGATTGTTGAGCGATTTTTGCAGCTTCAGATAATTTAGGCTGCAATGAGACCAGCGTGTTTGGTGATGCAAGCTTTAAGATTGCCGGCACACGGTCGGAGTATTGAAGTTTTAATAAACCTTTGAGCTCTTGATATTCATATTCCGCAGTAATAATAGCATCACGGCTTCCGTGAAATTCCACCAGGTTAGCACGCAGCCTTGCTTTTGATTCTACAAGATCCTCAATCAATCGATTTGATTCTGCTGGAGAAAGCCTCGATACAGCCATTCCAAGGTACTCTTCAATTTCACCGCGCATAAGTTTTTCCGCTGCACGATTTAGTCTTGCCAATTCATGACTGACAACTTCATTTCCCGTCGCAAATACAATAGCGAGGCCAGTAGAAAGCAGAAACATGTCGAATTTCAATGTATCTAAGGAAGCCTGTCTATCTAAGTAAAGTTTATATCCTTTATCTGCCGCAAATTTTTCTAATTTTTTGAGTTTGGTCCGCTCAACCAGGAGTTGCTTGTTTAGGTCCCTAATCTTTACGTCCATTAAGTTTGTATCATCAGCATGGACATAGAATGACGTAGTCATAAACCCAACCGCCAAAATAAGACTCAAAAGTTTTTTAGTTTTCATTATCAGCAAGCCCCTTTGTCATGTATTCAATATATTTACGGTGCAAAATCGCGAAGGCTGCTTCATCAGCAGCACTCTTTTCACATCGTTTCAACACGCCTATTAAAGTACTTAAATGTTGACCTTGAATTTCTTTAGAATATTGAAATTTTACAGAATCTTTATACAGATTCTCTCGGCCCGCTAAATTCTGATCACAATATTTTTTTTCAATGACCACTTTTTCCGCTTCAGTTTTATCTTCATAGGCGGCAGTAGCAGAATCGGCTCCCCCTTCTGTCGCACCACTCAGCATTAACTCGGAAGCAACTGTTCCCGTGACAGCCAGCTTCTTCCATCTGCCTGCGCCTTTTGTAAATCCCAAAGCAGGGGGTATATTTCTTGGGATTTTTAATACATTTAGAATGGACCTGATTCGATCATTAGATAAACCGAAAGCACGCATTTTCATCACTAACTTCGGTAAACCAATGACAGCTCGGAGAATTTTAAATACTAACATAAAACCCAGAAAGTTAGCTCCAACACCAATAACTGCTCCACCTGCTAAAACTTTCCGATTTCTTTCAACTTCACCGGCCAGAAAAGAAATTTTCTCTTCGTCTTTACTAAAGCACTCATCAAGGGCTGCTTTTGTTCCCTCGGAATCAATATAATCACGAGCATAAGTTGTAAGGCCTAAACTATTTTTATTTGTTAGTTGATCAATGTAATTAAAGTCCCAAAGAAGTCCTGCCTTGATGGTGCTCATAAAAGTATCAAGTGCCACTCTGTTTATTTGGATCGCACCAGGATTTTGACAAGCATCTCTTGTGAGTAAATAAAAATGCCGATCTTGTGAGGCCATCTGTTTCACTTCGGAACTGGTGATTCTTGCCTCTTCAGAGGGAGTAAGCATAAGCGGTCCATCGTCCGCCATCGCGCGACTTCCAATACCCACATTAAAAATAATAATAAATGCTAAAATCAGTTTCACCAATACTCCACAATAAATGACGAAAAACGTCACGCAGCTGCCTTAAGTGTGTACTTTCAGATGACACCTAAATTAGCAGGTTTCTTTCATTTGTTTATAGAGCATGGCCCATGCCAGAAAATGAGGGAATTACTGAACTTGTACGGAGATCCGAGTGTCAGTCACAGTGTTAGGACAGGCCCCACTAGTTCCTAGATTTTGTGAGATATGGAAAGTATAGGGAAATTGTCCCGGGATATTGATTGTCTGTAGAACACAGTAATTGGGAACCTTTGTTTGATCCGGTAAAATCCAATAAGTATTTCCATCGGTGGGAGCGCAAGGTTGAATTCCACCAGTGGGAGCGGCAACTGCAAACTGAATAGCACTACCCACTCCAACAATAATGGGAACGGCTGATCCTGCAGGCGCGGGTTGATTATTTACCATTAACGTTGGACCAACGTAACCGGGGTTGGTGCAACCTTGAGAACTTTGTCCTGATTGATTTTGATAAGATGAGCAATTATTGTAGGCCACAAAAACAGTAACCATAAATAGTGCCGCTAAAAATACCCTGGAATACTTCTTTTTCATCTTGCCCCCAAAAGTCTATTATACCAGAAAAAAAAGCCGGAGAGAACTGGGCAAATTCTCCCCGGCCCTGGGCTTACTCGGAAGGGCTTGCGGCAGCAAGAGGACCCTTCCGCACGGAGTTCACTTTTAAATCAAGCTATTAGTTTAAGAGCTCGCAATGGAAGTTGATTAGCTTGAGCAAGGACACTTACACCTGCTTCTTGTTGCACTTGGCCTTGAACCAATTGCGCACTTTCGTAAGCGATATCCGCATCGGAAAGTCTCGATTTTGAAGCAGAGAGGTTTTCAAATTGAGTATCTAAGTTTGAAGTAGTGGCCTGTAATCTTGACTGGATTGCGCCGAAGTTTGCTCTGATAGATGATATTCCGACCAGCGCTTTATCAAGATTATTCAAATTATCAGAAGCGCTATCCCTGTCCTTAACGGAGAGTCCACTGATGTCTAAATTACTTGCCGTGGAATTTGCGTCCAATTTATATTTAATTTGGTTTTCAGGACCCGCGAACGCGCCAACGTGGAATGTGTAATCTCCGCCGTTACCGTCTAGAAGGGACTTATTACCAAATTTTGTAGTCTTAGCTATCCGGTCAAATTCCTGAGTGAGTTGTTGATACTCATTATCCAGAAATCCCCGTTCTACGTCACTGACGTTGTCACTTGCAGCTTGAATTGATAATTCTCTCAGTCGAATAAGTACGTTATTTTGCTCGTTGAGACCGCCTTCAGCAACTTGGATTAGTGAAACGGCATTATTTGAATTTGATCTTGCTTGTTTTATACTGGCAATTTGACCACGCAAGTTTTCTGAGATGGCGAGCCCTGCTGGATCATCTCCTGCTTTAACAATTCTGCTTCCGCTAGATATAGCTTGGAGAGCATGATTTTGTTTTTCCTGTGAATTTCCCAAATTTCTTTGTGCCGCAATAGCCGCAACGTTGGTATTAATCCGCAATCCCATAAACGTCCCCCTTAAGTAAACCTACAAGTCTGTCCCGACCTGATAATTACATATCGGTGCAATGCGTTAGGACTTTAGTATGGTGCGTTAACTATATGTAATGTAATGTGATTATTGGATTCAGACGATTTTTATAATTTTTGTGTGAATCGTAATTTTGCGGATTTTAGGAGGGCTCCGGTAAGAACTTTTGGCTGATCTCCATACATAATTTGACCACTTAAAATCTGGGCAGTGGCTGAAATTCCGTCATCAAACAAAATGATGTGGATATCAAGGTTTGTTCTTCCACCTTTATTAATAGCTTCAACCGACTGGGCATTGATGATGGCTTCATTTTTCAGCGGAGTCTCTCCAACATGATAAGTAAATGCTTTTGGCTCCGGATTACTTATAATAATTGGATCATTGATTGATGTGGTGCAATCTTTTGTATTGGGAAATGTGAAAGTAGTCACGGTGAGAGTTCCATTGGCGTTCATGTCCACTTTTAAATAAGAAGATCCTGTGTCAGTGAAAAGAAAATTACATTCACTCTTCCAAACATGAGCACTGGCAGCCTTGAAATTTTCTATAGATTGCGGGGTAGTCTTAAATCGATCTGCCTCATCTGCTTCCTGCTTACTTTTACAAGCGCCCAGAAGCAATAAGCTTAATCCGACTACGGCAATTTTCATTTGGTATTTCATATTTTATCCTTACTGCAGTGACTGTACCAGATTCTAAAGCTAATATTTTCGAACTGTAAAGAATTTTTAAGACATTTCTGACAATAACGGTCACTTTGCCCATGGAATGGTCAGGGCATAAAAAAGTTCCCTCTGAGTCGTGTCAATCCTTTGGACCGCTGTATATTTGCTAAACAAAAATCTTTCACTTCACCCCAAGTTTTTTTGTCAACTTTATCGGTTTGACTGCTTACCGCTAATTTTCTTATTTTCACTCTCATTTGAAGGGGAATGGCAGCTAATTTTATCTGGGAAATGAGTTGCCAAAGTAGAAACAAATTTGACCCACTAGGTTTCACTGCAATCCGGAGACACTCTTGTATTCTCGATTTAGTTACAGACTGAGAATCAGAAAATCTAAAATCTAATTTAGGGCTTACTGATTTAAACTTCTCAAAGCCCGCAAAATAATTCAATTGATCATCAAGTTTTCCAACTCTTTTGATCCAGTCATTCCAATATTTAGTTGGTGCGTACAAAAGAAGATTTGTGAGTTCCCATACGGCTTCACTTACTGCAGAATCCTGAATTAAAACTGAAGGGCCGGTTTTTGAAATCTGGTTTAAGTCACACCGCCACATTTTCACATAATATCTTTGTTTTTCACTATAGCGCACTTCATGCCCAAGCCAATTGCCGTATGAGACTGACTTACCCTTTTTTATTTCCAATTTTTCAGTATCCCCGGAAAGGTAGAGAGCCATATGAAGATCGCAGAATTCAGAAGAGAGAAAATCAGGAAGATCAGGATTAAGCTTTTGGTAGGTTGACCATTTCTTAGCATTAATATCCACCGCTAATCCCCCAGATTTTTTAAAACTGAGATAGTGGTAGTCTAAAACTAGAACTGCAAAAGCCTCACTGGCCAAGTGATTCTCATAAAATCTACTTTCCTCCGCCCATAGATTTTTTCCCAAATGAAATGAAGCAAAATCATAAAACATAATATGTAAAATATCGTGCAAGACCCACAAGTCTGGTTTTTGATTTAAATTTAAATTAACGGTTCTCAAGTGAGGGCTAAATCCACGCATATCCGGTATGGACAAGGGTTTAGAATGGTCAAATCGCCCGGTTTGCCGAAACCTTATTCCCGTTTCCCTTGCATATTTTAAGATTTTTCTCTGGAGCTCCATGGCCGCCGACAATACGCTATTTCTCTTAAACTGTTCATAATTATTACAATAGTACAAACTTAAGGCGCTTGACTAACTTAGCGAGCGATTAACACTAAATGGCGGGGTCTCTCAATTGCATTTTAAAGCATTGAGACTCTGAGTCTCAGGGGGCATATATGAGGTACAAAACAGAAATCACATTTTCTAATATTTTAGTAGGGTTAGACGAGCACAAAGCAAAGCTTGAAAAGCCAAGAACGGCGAGAAGAGTAAATACGCCCATTCCAGTTTATGTAGAAGTTAAAGGGCAGCTCTTTGAGGCACTTGTAGCGGACGCGTCTTATAAAGTCATTAGGTTAGATACTGCCTTTCCCCTCACTTTAAATGAACCTTGTTCAATTATTTTCAAAGGCAAGCCCGCATTTCAAGTAACGGGCATACCAATTGTGGGTGACGCCGAGTTTAAGCGAGGTGGTTGGAATCGAGTGACTCTTAAATCTGGAATGGATTTAGATAAGCTCGTTGCATTATTTTCTGAAGAAGCAACCGCCGTTTGATTAAGAAGTAATAGTCAGGTAAACCCGCCACGAGATTGGCGCTTGGGCAAAGGTAAATCGAACCTGAATGGTTGGAAGCCAGGACGGCACAATAGGTTTTTTAAGTAGGCGCATTCCCGCCTGCTGGGGAGTGTGGCCACCCTTTTTCTGATTACAAGGTACGCAAGCCGTCACAATATTTTCCCAAGATTTAGTCCCCCCTTGAACAACAGGAATGACATGATCCAAAGTCAAACTTCGAGTGGGAAATCGATGATTACAATACTGACATCTGTGACCATCTCTAACGTAAATATTTTCTCTGGAGAAACGAATGTAATTTTGAGAATAGGTTTTCACATAGGTTCTTAATTTAAGAATACTTGGCAATTTAAACGTAAATCTTACCGTTCGAACGCAAACGTCATGCTCTTCAAGAACTTCCACTTTTCCTTGAAACAACATAACCATGGCCTTTTGCCAATTAACTACTTTCAACGGTTCAAATGAAGCGTTGAGCACCAGAGCGTGAGTCATCGTGTTATCGAAAGTTCCACCTCCACATATCTATTTTTTCAAATAGTGGGGCTCTTCGTCAATACCGGTTTTTAAGATCGCGACTTAAGCCCTGGGCCTTTCACCCAGTTATATTTACTATCAAGCCCTTTGTCCCGGCGTCATGGGCATCGTACTTTCTAATTAAATTGCATCCTTGTTTTTTCTTTTTCTTCTTTTTCTCTTCTAGAAAAGAAATAATGTGGGCGGTAGTGGCTTGGGATTCTTGTTTTAAATCTAATTCCGAAGGAGTCAATGCCCCCACTGGCGAAGCCTGCTGAACTCGCTTAGGCGTCACTGCGCCTTCACCATTTCCCAAAATGTAGGTTGTAAGCGTATCAATACGCATTAATACCCCCATCCTCCATCTTAACATAAACAGACTAAAGTTATAATGCTTCGCATTAATAGTTGAAATAATGAGGTTATTTAGTGGCCATTTGGCTTAGGAACTCAAACATCGCATCAACTGCAAAAAGCTGGGTGATTTGAGAAGGATCGTACGTAGGAACCACTTCTACTACATCTGCTGCTACAAGATTTATCTTAGGCAATAATCGAAGAAATTTTTGCGCTTCATAAGTGGTCAGTCCCCCAATAACTGGGGTTCCAGTTCCAGGAGCATAAGCGGGATCTAAACAGTCCACGTCAAAACTTATGTAAACCGGTGTATCTCCAAATTTAGGAAAAGTTTTGGTCAAAGCTTCAACACCTTTTTCTCTAATGTCATCTACGGACCAAACGGTCACGCCATGCTTTTTAGAAAATGCAGCATCCTCAGGCACGGCAAAGGGTCCGCGTATGCCAATTTGTACAGTGAGTTCAGGATTTATCAGTCCCTCCTCCACACCATGCCTCGCAAAAGTTCCATGATGATACTCACAACCCCACGCTGGAGGATAAGTATCAAAATGCGCATCAAAGTGGATAAGGGCTAATGGTTTTTTATATTTTTTATGAACCGCGCGGAGCAGGGGAAGAGTGATTGAATGATCACCTCCACAAGCAATAAATTTTTTGTCGCCAGCCAAAATGCTCGTGGCAAACTTTTCTACTTTTTCATAAGTTTGATTAATATCAATGGGTACGGTTGGGGCATCTCCCACATCCGCTGCTTTTAGATTTTGGAAGTACGTAATATTTCTATCCCAATGA
>JBBQPV010000025.1:0-11009 GCA_038216925.1 Bdellovibrionia bacterium | reverse complement strand
ATTTCCACGTACTGTGAAACGCCGTAAGCTTTTCTATTTACTTTAGTGACTGTCCCTATGGGAAATCCCTTGGGAAAAATTTCATCCATGCCACTTGTGACTATAAGATCATTGGGTTGGACGTCGTCTGTCCTTTGCAAGTATTTTATGCGGCATAGGTCTTTCCCAAGACCCTCGACAATTCCTCTTGCGCGGTTTTTTTGTACAATACTATCTATAATAGCGTTTCTATCAGTCACCACAATCACTGTTGAATAGTGAGCCATCACATTTAGAATATAACCAACCACGCCTTCATGGGTTACCACCGCCATTTTTTTCTTAATGCCTTCACTGGTTCCTTTATTGATGGTGAGAGACGTGTATTCTCCCCAAAGTCCCATGGCAGTAACTTGGGCGGGCATGAATTGAGACGGAGTATTTTCTTTGAAATCGAGAAGTTTTTTTAGACGGCTATTCTCGCTCACCACTTCATCGGTTAATTTTAAATTCTGTTTAAGCTGGGCCACTTCTTCTTTTAACAGTCTATTCTCTTTTTTGATTTGGAGGAGATTTAAGTAATGGGAAGCTGTATCTGATACGCCCAGTGCAAAATGGGAAAAAAAATCTTGAGCAGGATTTACAACCCAAAGCACGGGGAGATCATACCATCTCAATTCGTCTGCCTCTTTTCGCTCCAAATTAAGAGAAATAAGAGGCAGCGCAAGGATAAGTATGACCAATAAGAGTTTTTTTATGTCAATTTCAAAGGGTCCCAGCATTGACTAAAAGTGTCCCACAGATTCCCCGAATTTTAAAATTATTTGCCAGGAAAAAACTTATGTGGTGGAGTGGGATTTCAAATCGTGCACCGGAGGAATTAAATGTCTTTGTCTTTTTGGAGAAAAAAATCGAAAAAGTTGGCCGTCCATCTGGTTTTTTGGCCTATTATAGCGGTGTTTGTCATATGGGGATTTGAGCGGTACGGCAACCCGGCAGGCGGTGCTGCGGCGGTTGTTAACGACAAATCCATCACCATTGGTGAGTTCAAGAATGCACTGCAGCGTATGATTGATATTTACTCTCAGATGACCCAAGGAAATTTTGACGAGGAACTTCAAAAACGATATCGAATTCGAGAAACCACTTTGCAGCAGCTCATTAACTCTGAGCTTTTGGCGCAAGCTGGAGAGAAAATGGGTTTGAGGGTGAGTGACTTAGAGCTAGCAGAAACAATTTCCGACATGCCAGTCTTGAAGCGTGAAGGTAGGTTTTCTAAGGAAAACTACAAGAACATCTTAGCAGCTAATCATCTTTCCACCACGCAGTTTGAGTCTGGCCTTCGCAAAGAGGCTCTCATTGAAAAGACCCGCAATCTCTTTGATAAAAACCTGTATCCCAGCAAACTTGAACTTGAAAAGCAGAGCACTCTTAAATCCAAAAAAATCAATATTGGATTTCTAAAGATCAATGCTGAACAGGCTGCGGAAAAAGTGGCCATCACTGATGCCGAGGTGGCCAGCTTTTTAAAGGAAAAAGATTCAGAGAGGAAACTCAAAGAGTATTACGATTTGCAAAAAAAGGATTTTTCCCAATCAGAGGAAGTAAAGGCCAGTCATATTTTAGTAAAGGCAAAAAAGGGTGATGCCACTGAGGAAAAAGTGGCCTTAGCAAAAATTAAAAAAATTCAAGGGGAACTTAAAAAAGGAAATTTCGCAGATATTGCAAAGAAATACAGTGACGATCCCGGTTCGAAGAGTAAGGGTGGATCCCTGGGCTGGTTTGCTCGTGGTCGCATGGTGCCTGAGTTTGACAAGGCCGCTTTTTCTCTCAAACCTGGAGAAGTATCTCAGCCCCTTCAGACGGCTTTTGGATTTCACTTGATTAAGCTTGAGGATAAAAAAGCTAGTAAAGACGTCAGTTTTGAGAGTGCAAAATCGGTTATTGCAAAAAAGCTAATTGCTAAAAATAAAGTCAACCAGACGTTAAGTGAAGCGTCAGCTAAAATGAATTCTAATCCTGAGAGCGCTATTAAGAGCCTCGAGGCTCTGGATAAATCTTTGAAGTGGGATGAGACGGGAATGTTTTCATTATCTGAAGATGTGATTCCAAAAATTGGAGAAGATGAAGATTTAGTAAAAGATATTTTGAATTTGAGCGCAGAAAAGCCATACACCGGCAAAGTTTATAAAGTGGCCGGGAACGATTTTGTCATAAAGTTTAAAAAATCTGAGGACATTAAAGTCGCCGCCAATGACAAATCTCTAGACCCGGTTTTACAGTCAGAAGTCAGAGACGTATTCACCAGCTGGTCCTCTAAATTGTCAGAACGGGCTAAAATTAAGATCAATCCCCAGCTCTTTTCCACCGACGGCGCAGCCGCCGACACGTCGGCTCCTATGGACAATTAGCCGTCCCTAACTTTGCTTAAAGTTTAGACGCTTATTTTATAAGTCCTGGTATCCTGGATGCTATTTGCATTGGCATCAAAAATACCTCCATTCAAAGCTCATGAAAATCAACTAAGTAGCCGAAATAATATAGGTAAAACAAATTAAACTTGAACGAGGTTTAAACTGTTAAGGGGTACGTCTGTTCTCATTCATAAGTCTCTAAATGCCGTGGCATTTTTTCTCGCGGCCCTCGTCCTATTTAGTCAAACGCCTGCTATAGCCGCGGAATCCGTTCAATTTCATAATGGTAAAAAAGTCCGGGCCGGGGAGTACATCATTAAACTAAAGGATCCAGTAGTTTCCGGGAGAAGAATTTCTGCCAAAGCTACGGTGGATTTTTTTACTAAGGCCCAAAACGCCCACTCTATGCATCTAGTAACCAGTTTTAGCGGTGTGGGCATTCATCATATGAAGGTTGATAACGACAAACTAAAATCCGTGGATCAAACAATGACGGACATCAAAGCAAACCCAGAAGTTGAATATGTTGAGCCCAACTACATCGTTGAAAAAGCCTCCACGGGAAACTCTAATTCCATTGAAGCCTATTCTCTAGCGCAGGTTTTGGGATTCATTGGAACTGGATTTGGCATGACCATCGCGCCCATTCAAGCCCAAGCCGCATGGCCACTACTTCAGAGCTCCGCTCCTTCAACAACAGTCGCTGTCATTGATACAGGAATAGATTTTTCCCATCCCAGTTTTTCTCAATCTATCTGGGTAAACCCCCGGGAAGTCGTAAACGGCATTGATGATGACCGCAACGGCTACATTGATGACATTCGTGGTTGGAATTTTGTCTCTAATAATAATAATCCCCAAGATGATGAAGGTCACGGCACCCACGTCTCAGGCATCGTTGTGGGAGTGGGAAATAGTATTTTTCAAACTCAAACACAACCTACTAAGATAAAGATTATGCCGCTAAAGTTTCTTGATTCTAGTGGCAGCGGCGCCACATCCGATGCCATTAAGGCTATCTATTACGCCTCTAATAATGGTGCCTCTGTGATGAACAATTCTTGGGGAGGCGGAAATTACAGTCAGGCGCTTCTCCAAGCAATCGCATACTCATATACAAAAGATCTCGTTTTTGTGGCCGCAGCAGGAAACGCCGCAAATAACAATGACGCCGCACCATCATACCCAGCAAGCTACGATGTTCCGAATATCATCGCCGTAGCAGCTACTGACGACAGTGACTCCATGGCTTATTTTAGTAATTTTGGGAGATCCAGCGTAGCGCTCTCCTCACCAGGAGTAAGTATTTTAAGCACCTGGCCTGGGGGAACGTTTGCCTACTTGTCTGGGACAAGCATGGCTTCTCCATTTGTAGCCGGAGTTGCGGCGCTTATGCGATACCAAATACCTCAAACAAATTCTTATCAGTTAAAAAACCAGATCATAGGTTCCGTGGACCGGAAATCTAATCTTTCCAGTTATGTTCAGAGTTCAGGACGTGTGAATGTGCTTTCCGCTGTAAATTTAACCATGAATACACCGTATTCCAGTTATGAACCAGGATACGCCGTTACTCCAAATCCCAATGACAGAGATTTAGCGAGTTCCTTGGCCGGTCGGGGCGGTGGTTGTGGAATGGTATCAAAAATCAGCAAAGAACAAGATTCGGCGAGAGAAGTGGTTGTCACTTTAGGGTTATTACTCATTCCATTTTTTATCGTCGTGGCGGTTAGATCTCGAAAAACTTCCGGAGTGAATAAACGTAAGTTTGATCGGTACGCAATTAACAGTCAAATGACTTTAAGAATTGGTGACCAAGAACTCTCCGGAGCTATTAAGACCATCTCTCTTGGCGGCAGTGAAATTAACACTGAGGCCCTCCTTAAAAACGGAAGTGTCATCGCCATGGTCATCTCAAGTCCCGATGGTAAAGAAAAAATCGAAGTACAGGGTCACGTTGTCTGGAGTGAAAGCCAGAAACGTTACGGAGTTGCGTTTGATAATGCCTCAGATATTGTGAAATCTAAGATCTCAAGCTGGCAAACCGCCTTAGCGAAGATCTAGTTAAGTCAAAGAGGCTGCGTTCAGAGGTAGTTCATCGTCATTTCTTAAAAAACGATATTTTCTCCAACTCTTAATATGACCATGCATTTGAGTGACAAGTGCCTTTACTAAATCATCCAACTGTCCACATTTGGCGTGCACATCAAATCGGCCTTCAGCGGAAAAAATCTGTAATATACCGAAGTAGCCTTCTTTCATTTTAACTATCTTAGACGTAGCACAAGCGTCAGACGGTGCGACTTCCAGGAGGTCATTAATCTGACCCTCGTAGCTCTCTTTGAATCCAGTTTTTCCAAGCCCAGTTAATACTAAATTGTGAATCATACTATTCCTCCCAAAAGTTATAACATTCCTTGTCATTCCCCGACTTTAAGCACCCTTCCAAAACATTAAGATTAGAAAGGGTAGGCAAATCAGTGCATTTTCCATGGCAGCCCCCTTTTGTCAGTGTGTCCTGTAAGCCTTATATAGCAAATTTGCTGCCAAGCCGTATATGCGTTTAAATCGGTTCCAAGATGGCACTTGTGGCAACTTACTACAACACGAGGCAAAAACTACTGTGCGTTGCAAAAAGCATTGCGCAAAGTCACAGAAGTAATTAATGTGCTTTTATAAATAATTTTACTGAGGTGAAAGAAAATGGCTGACACAAAGGCGCATATCCTAGTTTTGGATGACAATGAAGATATTCAAGTTGCTTTGAGTGTGGCGCTCACCTCTCAAGGTTATGCTGTGACGAGCTTCACAAACGCTCCTGATGCGATTCAAGCTTTAAAAAATTCCACTGAACCTTCTGCAGCTCTAGATGAAAAAACTGGCGGCGCCTTTGACCTTATTATTTCAGATGTTTGCCTACCAAAAATGGATGGACTTACATTTGTCGGAGAAGTCAGAAAACTGGAAATGGGAGTGCCCATTATTTTGATGACTGCATTTGGAAATCTTGACACTGCAATCCAGGCAATTCGCTTAGGTGCTTTTGATTTTTTGAAAAAACCGTTTGATGTCAGTGAACTTATACTTTCAGTGGAACGCGCCCTCAGTCACTTTAAATTAGTTGAGGAAAACAAAGCATTGTCCGCAGAAATTACCCATAAGTGGAAGCTGGATCAAATTATTGGCAAGAGCAAAAAAATGTTGGAAGTTTTTGATCTCATTAAACGTGTTTCTGTGACCAGCGCCAACGTGCTCATCACCGGGGAGAGTGGCACTGGTAAAGAGGTTGTAGCAAAAGCAATTCACCAAAATAGTCTGCAATCAGGTAAGCCTTTTGTTGCTATCAACTGTGCGGCTATTCCTGAAGAACTCTTGGAATCTGAATTGTTTGGCCATACAAAAGGATCATTCACGGGAGCCCATCAAGCTAGGATCGGTTTATTTCAAGAGGCAGATGGTGGCACTATATTTTTAGATGAAATAGGGGACATGAGTGTAGCCCTTCAAGCAAAGCTTTTAAGGGTACTCCAAGACCGTAAAATTAAACCTGTAGGCGGAAACGCATATCAGCAAATCAGCGTCAGAATAATTGCTGCAACCCACAGAGATTTAAAACAAGCAATTAAACAAGAAAAGTTTAGAGAAGATTTATACTTTAGACTTAATGTCATCTCCATTGCCGTTCCACCTTTAAGAGAGAGACAAGAAGATATTGTGCTCTTAGCGCAACATTTTCTCAGAAAGTTTTCTGCTATCCACCGCGCAGCTGCAAATAGATTTGCTAAGGCATCTTTGTCTTATTTGACTAGCCGGACATGGCCAGGAAACGTCAGAGAACTTGAAAATGCCATTGAACGGGCCGTGGTGTTGTGCCAGGGAAATGAAATCCAGGAAAAAGATCTTATAGTAGATGATAGTGGAGCGCATGATGAGTTTGAAAAAGCTCAGAGTGGGGAATATCCTTCGCTAAAGGAAATAGAAAAAAAATATATTGCATTCGTATTAAAAAAGACGGGCTGGAAAAAAGAAAGGGCTGCGCGGATTCTTGATATTGACCGCACCACCCTTTATCGAAAACTAAATGACTACGGATTCGAGGAAAATCAAGCCGATAGTTCTTTGCCGGCCTCCGCTAGTCTGTTTAGTTAATCACTCCTCGTAATCAGTTCCGCCTAAATCACTAGATTTGTCGGAATTGAAATCCGGTCGATTTTCTCTGTCGGGACGATTGTAATCTTGACGTTCAGATTGTTGTCCCATGTCACCAGTACGGCCTTTTTGTCCTCCGTACTGCTGTTGTCCAGACTGTTCCTGATCATTTTGTCCCGGAGCTTTATTGCCCGGTTGCTGTTCTTGGCGTTCCATAAGATCCTCCGATCTTTCTTGGTTGTTATGCTTTCTCAAACTTATTAAATGACTTCCAAATTTTGTGACCAGCTTCGTCGTATCTGTCCTTATCTCCAACTAATTTTTGTTCTGATTCATTATATGTAGCGTCGTCACTACTTTCTGGAGCGTTGGGATAATTTCTAATCCCGCGACTATAAGGAACTTCGTCTCTATCAACTTCCGTGTTTTTCTTTTTACTATCTTTATTAAACATAATGTTTCCTTCCGTTTCTTTGTTTCAAATACAATGCAATGTGTTTGCCATCTGTCAGACCACTTGAGACCTGTGAAGACGTCCAGTCCAGGGGCAATTTTCAACACCTATGATGCATATTTATATTGTTCTAAGATTTAACAAGAAAATAAACGGTATAGAAATCTGGCACTGCGGATGCAATTACATATTCAAAACTTTAAATTTCATCAAGGAGGATGATATGAAAAACCTGTGGGCACTTCACACTAATTCTAAAAAGGTAAAAAACTTTCCCCAACTTAGGTCTAGAAAATGCGCGCTTTGCCGTCATGAATTTGAAGGTCCTTCCAAATACTCCTTATTTTGTGAAGACTGCAAAGAACACAATGACAGGTACAGATTTGCTGAATGGTTGAGTGATTCGACGGAGTTCATCAGCATTTAATTTATACAAAATAGTTGCTTTGACCCTTCAAAAAATATTCTAATAGGGTCAAAGGAAAACCGATGGATCCGAATAAGACCTATCGATTTCTTTTGTTTGCTCCAGAGACGGAGGGAATGGAAGAAATTGAAAAAGAATTGGTGACTCAGTTTGGAAAAATTGAAAGGTCCGCTACCGTAAAAGACGCCTATGATAAAATCATGGGCGGTGGTGTAGATTGTTTTATTTTAAGCCTGAAATCTTTTGAATCTAAAAATTTAGAAATTATTGTGAAATTAAAATCTCTTGATAATGATTTGGCCATCATTGTTCTAGCTAAATCCATTGAAGAAGAAGCCATGAAGAAAAGCGCCAATATGAAAAAAGTAGTCCTTCTTCAGCGGCCTTTAAAAGAAGCAAAAATTATCTCTCAGTTTTGTCAAAAAATATTAGGGGGACAAGAACTATTTAACCGCAAGCATGCGCGCTTTCGCACTAGTCAAAGGGCAACCATAGAAAAACCTGAAACAAGTGAAAGCTTGCCTGGTCAACTCTACAATGTGAGTAAAGGCGGAGCGTACATAGAATTTGAAGTTGATAAAGTATCTCTAAAACCTAAGGACATCGTTCGCCTAGTGATCCACCTGGATAAAATTTCTAAGTCTCATGTAATTCATTGTGAGGTGGCATGGTGTTCCCCTTATGGAACTGTGACAGGAAAACCTGGTGCAGGGCTTCAATTTGTGAATCCAAATGATGTTTATGAATACTTTTTAGACAAGATGAAAATCTAACCAAGGAGAGAATATGAAAATGCTAAATTTATTGGTTGTCGGAACTCTAGTGAGTTTAAGCTGCTCTTTAAGTTTTGCTGAAGAAAAAATGAAAGCAGATGCCGAAGCCATTAATTCTGCGTGTGCTACTGATTCTGCAACGGCATCATGTGGTGCCGATAAAGTTGGCACGGGTTTACTTAAATGCCTTCACAAGTACAAAAAAGAAAACAAGGCTTATAAGTTTACCGACGGCTGTAAAGCAGCAATGAAACAAATGCACGCAGATAGGAAAGCTAAATAATGAAGTGCCCTGCATGTAATAGAGAGCTTACTGTAATAAAATTATCTTCCATGGCTGTCAGTGCATGCAGTGGCGGCTGCGGAGGCTTATGGTTTGACCACTTTGCTTTGCAAAAGGTGGAATATTCCAGCGCCCAGGAGGGGGAGACGTTACTCAACATCCCCAAAGATCCCAACGTGAGAGTGGAAACCGCAAAAAAAAGAGCCTGCCCGAAGTGCAACGTCCCCATGATGCAGCATTTTTTTAGCATTAAAAAACAAGTCAGTATTGATGAGTGCCCAAAGTGTGCGGGCTACTGGCTTGATGACGGAGAACTTGCGGCTATCAGAAATGAATTTTCTTCTGAGTCAGAAGCCAAATCAGCCACTGAAAGATATTTTGAAGACAATTTTGGAAATCAAATGAACGCCATCCGCGAAAAAGAAATTCAAGAACTTCAACGGTCTCAGAAAGTCAGAAGTCTTTTTGGAATCCTTTCACCGTCTAACTACATTAAGAAGCCTTAGGTACCAGGTTACTTTCGCGGAAAATTTTAAAAAGACAGCGCTTCTTCTGCCGCTATATTCGTTTTAATACAAAAAATGATTAATTATTGGTTGCCAAAAGGAATCTGCGGCTATTTTAGGCAGTATTTTTCCGCGAAAGTAACCCGGTACCTGAGACAGGTATGCTAATTGCTAATTCTGTCGCATATCTCCCTCAGAAAGAGTTCAGTGAAAAACATTTTAGTTTTTGTGACAATTTTTGGCCTTTTGGAGCCCTTTGCTCGAGCCGCTCAAGTTACGACTGAACCGTATAGCTTTCGCCCTAATATCCTAAGTGTGTCTCCAAAAGCTCATGATCTTCTACCAACTTGGAATCGCACAAAGCGAGGCATCCTAGAGTCAGTAGCTTTTCTATTTGAGGCTTATGCTGATTATGAAATTTACTTTCTAGCTCGCGATGGCGAGGTCCTGGGTGATGGAGCTTTTTTGGCAGCATCCAATGATTCTGAACTTCTGAACCGCCTGCATTTAATTAATGTTTCTACTCTGAATTTGGCCACTCCAGGACTTAGAAAATATTTAAAACAAGAAGGATTTGATAGGGCAGTTGGCCTGCATAAAAAAATTCTCATTGTAGACACTGGTTTTAGAGGCACTATCGCTAAAAAGATTAAGAGCCTATATCCAAAACAGTCGCAGATTGAATTCCAGTTGTTAGTTTCCCATGATCCTAACATTCCTTCCCTACGGGTGTTTGCCTCCGCTGTAAATCCCACGACTGTCATGGGGAATCCTTATGACTGGCAAAATATATTAGTTCCTATAGAAGTTCGTCCAAAATACACAATGACATCTGAACGCTTTCAATTTCATAAGGCTACAAAAAGGTGGGAGCCCATAAGTCAAGTTCCTGACAATTTTGACCTTTACCAAAAAAGTGGATACGCCGCATCTCCCAGAGCTGCAATGTTATATATGGAAGACATAGCCTTTTTTTTCCATGATGAAAGTAATGTCCAACTGTTGGACGAAAGAAGAAAATTTATTCGTGACCTTCTGAATTTGGCCAGACAGAACAAGAGAAAGTTTATTCAAAAAGCAAAGGCTGAATGGATGTTGCATCCCACAGATCCTTATTATGAAAGCCTTATTAGAGACTTGATTGATGCTCAAAAGAAAAATAAAATTCTTGGGACCAACTTAAATCTAACCTGTAAGGATTTTGGAATAGACGAAAATATTGTCGGGCAAACTCACTATATAACTGCTGCAACCCTTGTGGATATTTACCCCCAGTGGAAAAACCTACTCCTCAAGCCAAAAAAAGCTATTTCCCAACTGATTCGGGACAAAAGGTTTCAAGAAATTGAAGATCTTGTTTCCGTTGCTGACGACGGTGCTTACTTAGCAATTGTATTAGATGAGCTTGGGCGGACGCCTTGGCATCCTGCAATGGAGCGGATTGCTCAGGTCATCATTGACAAAAATAATGAATCCGTGTCGCAGGCCGTAGCCTACAATATATTAGCTAAACCAGAGGCCCCGAAGGCGCTGATCGACTTTTATTTAAGTCGAAGTCACGGAATAGGACTTAATGCTTTGGCGATTGGCGTGTTTTCAGTGCCACACTCTGAAGATCTAAGTGACTTGATGGAAATTTTGATCCGGAAATCTCACGGCTCAGTGTTGGCTGACATCGCTCAGTATAGTTTTCCCAAAACCGCATTCATTGAGAAGGCTCGACTGGCAGACCTGTTTATGCAAATGGCTGATCCTCGAGCAATAAATATTTTCAAGGAAAAGGGTATGGTCAGTTTGCTAGACTGTCGGGAAAGGTTGAGTAAAAATTTTCCATGAAATTAAAATTTATAATAGGCCGTATTGGGCTGTAGCTTTACCTATTGTAATAATCCTGCACAGAAATTTCGCCTCTCAGTCAGTTTTATAGTTTGTTGAAGAACTCTGATTATTTCGCTTTGACCATTTTCATCGCCAAAAATTCCACCGATATAGTGAGCACCTACAACTGCAAATCCACTCCATTA
>JBBQPV010000024.1:0-11014 GCA_038216925.1 Bdellovibrionia bacterium | reverse complement strand
TGTCACCGTTCGCAAACTCTTTTTGTTTACTTCCACTTTTGCACTTTTTATAGTCACGTCCTCAAGGCCCGCGCTTAAAAGATAATCAGTTAACTCGATTTCATTTTTAATATATCGTTCTGCAGATCCTTTTTTAACTTTATAAAGAGGAGGCTGGGCGATAAATAAATAACCCCTCTCAATTACTTCTGGCATTTGCCTGTAAAAAAATGTGAGCAGTAACGTTCTAATATGTGACCCGTCCACATCGGCGTCTGTCATAATGACAATCTTGTGATATCTGATTTTATCCACCTGAAAATCTTCTTTTCCTATGCCCGTTCCCATTGCGGAAATAAGCATCCGTATTTCTTCATTGGATAACATTTTATCAAAACGCGCTTTTTCAACGTTAAGAATTTTACCTTTGAGAGGTAACACGGCTTGATTTTTTCTGTTACGTCCCTGTTTTGCTGATCCTCCTGCGGAATCTCCCTCAACCAAAAACAATTCACAAAGAGAGGGATCTCGTTCTTGGCAATCGGCCATTTTACCTGGGAGACTTCCCCCATCCAACGCAGATTTTCTACGAGTCAGTTCTCTTGCTTTTCTAGCGGCAAGTCTTGCCCTCGCCGCATCTACGCATTTCTGTGTTATCGTTTTTGCTACGCCAGGATTTCTGTCTAAAAAGTCTGCAAATTTATCGTTAACAAGTGCTTCAACAAGGCCTTTGACTTCGCTGTTTCCTAATTTAGTTTTTGTTTGCCCTTCAAATTGTGGTTGAGGAACTTTGACACTTACTACTGCCGCAAGCCCTTCTCTAATGTCATCTCCTTCTAAAGATTCTTTCATGTCTTTCAAAAGATTTACTCTTTGCGCGTAACTATTTACGGTCCGAGTAATTGAAGCTTTAAAACCAATCAAATGTGTTCCACCTTCGATGGTATTAATATTATTACAATACGTAAAAATTGATTCGGAATAGGAATCATTCCACTGCATGCAGATTTCAGCTTCAACTCCATCTTTAGTGCCACTAAAATAAACTGGAGCTGCGTGCAACTTTGATTTTGACCGATTAATGTAATCTACAAATTCTTTAATTCCACCCTCGGCCTTAAAATCATTTGTTTTCTTCGTGCGCTCATCTTTTAAAGTAATTCGAATGCCGGCATTTAAAAATGCTAATTCTCTCATGCGATTGGCAAGAGTTTCATAATTATATTCGGTGACCTCAAAAATATCGGAATCTGGTTTGAAGGTGACTTTTGTTCCTGTCTTATCGCTTGTCCCAACAGATTTTAATCTGTCCTGTGCAGCACCTTTTTTAAACTGCATCTTCCAAACTTTTCCATCTCTCTTAATTTCTAAATTTAAAACTTCTGACAGCGCGTTAACAACACTGACGCCCACACCATGAAGACCGCCGGAAACTTTGTACGTATCGTTGTCAAACTTTCCACCAGCGTGCAATTTTGTAAGCACAACTTCGGCCCCAGAAACTTTTTCTGTTTTATGAATGTCTACTGGAATACCTCGGCCGTCATCTTCAACTGTGATTGAGCAATCCGCATGAATGATGACATCAATATTTTTACAGTATCCCGCTAGAGCTTCATCGATAGAATTATCCACAACTTCATATACAAGGTGGTGTAATCCTCTGGCGGCAGTGTCACCGATGTACATTCCAGGCCTTTTGCGGACAGCTTCCAGGCCTTCAAGAACCTTTATTGAATCTGCCGAATATGCTTTTTTAGTTTCTGTGTTCGCTGCCATGACCCTCTCGTTCTGCTTGTTTTGTAAGTGCTCCACGATCCAAATGAAACACTGACGCCCCATTTAAAAGGTGTTCGTATTCCGTCGTCGTTAAGAAAGTTTGTGCCTCGTGTTCGCATAAAAATTCTATAAGGAATTTCCGTTTTTCGGCATCAAATTCGCTTAGGACGTCATCTAAAAGCAATATTGGATATGTTCCTAGAGCATGTTTATGATACACAATCTGAGAAATTTTGAAAGCCAAAATCAATGCTCGCTGTTGACCTTGGGAAGAAAAGTACCTGGCATCTTCATTATTTAGATGAATTATTATTTCATGTCGATGGGGTCCCTCGATGCTTCTTCCTAGGGCTTCTTCGGTAACGCGGTTGCTCGGATTTTTTATTTCTTTCTCAACGCGCTCCGCTATAGACGTAAGACTAGCAGTCTCCCAAATTTTTCCATCGCTAATATTTTCGATTCTAAGTTTAACGCGCTCATTCAATATTTTCTCAAGCACGTTGTGCATGGGGTCTATAAGTTTTTTAATAAGTTGGAGTCGTAAGAATAATACTTCACTAGCGGCGGAAATTTGAAGTTCGGTTAAACTATCCACCATATCCCGTCCGGCTTTTAGTGTCAGTTCCCCGGTTTTCATCTGCCTTAGACAAGAATTTTTTTGTTTAACAATTTTTTCATATTGAGATTGAACTGGGTATGCCTCTTTGAAAATTAAGGATGCTGCATCATCTACAAGTTTTCTTCTAGACGATGGACCTTCTTTTATTGCTTGGAGGCTCTCCGGACTAAATACCACCGATTGAAGCACTCCCCAAATTTTCATTTTTGAAACGTTTTTTCCGTTGAAGATAAGTTTTCTATCCTGGTGGCCAAACCTGATGATCAATTCATCTTGCCTACCGTCTTGATTTTCAAAACCGCATTCTATTTGCGATTCAGTCTTGGAAAATTTAATCAGATCATCGATGAAAGTGGTTCTAAAACTTTTTAACGTCGTAGTGAAGTAGATACTTTCTAGTAAGCTTGTTTTTCCCTGTGCATTACCACCCAAAAATTGTTTCAAGTGTGGACCGGGAGTAAAATGAATGTCATTTAAATTTCTAAAGTTTCTGACTGTGAGAGAATTAATTCTCAAATCAAATTCTCATTGGCATTACTACGCAAGTGTAAGAGGAATCTTCCGAGGGCCGTAAAATCCCTGGAGAAAGTTGGTCATTGAGTTGAATATCTACTTCGGCTTCTGAAATATTATTCAAAATATCCATAAGATATTTTGCGTTAAACCCAATCTTTATTGCTTCTCCATCATAGCGAACTTCTAGCTCTTCTTTTGCATCTCCAATTTCTGGATTATTGGAATAAATTTCCATTACATTTTTATTAATGGAAAGCGTAATGCCCTTACTCTTTTGATTAGAAAGTAGTGAAACTCGTCTCAAAGAAGAAAGAAATAGATCTTTCGAAACGGCAACTTTATGTGCGTGTTTGGGCGGAATAAGCTGTTGGTAATTAGGATATTTCCCGTCGATCAATCTTATAAACAGCACGGTATTATTTTTTTTCACCACCAAATGAGACCCTTCAAATCCCATTTCAAAAATTCCCTCGGAGCCTTCCAATAATTTTTTTAATTCATAGAGTCCCTTTTTGGGAATAATGACTCCCGCGGATTTATCACCAAAGCCAATTTCTATTTTTTTATCAATGAGACTAAGTCTATGACCGTCTGTTGCTACCATTCTAAATTGTGTTTCTTTATCTTTTGACACCTTCTCAAAATAAACTCCATTTAGGTGATACCGGGTCTCATCATGGCTCACGCTATATAAAGTTTTTTCAATCATATCTTGAATAATTTGGCCCTGAATTCTGGAAAATTCTTTTACATCTAACTCTGGAAATGCTGGAAATTCATCTGATGCGGAACCCACTAAATTAAAAAGCGCTTTCTTACTTTTTATTTCCAACCAATTATTTGCTTTTTTAAAAATTTGAATGGGTTCGTCGGCCAATTCTTTTACAAGGTCAAACATGTTTTTTGCATTTACGGCTACTTTTCCTGGTAAGTCGACTTCTGCTGGACACTCGTCTTTAATACTTACTTCAAGATCCGTTGCAAAGATTGAAAGCTTTCCATCCTCAGCTACCAATAAAGTATTGGCAAGTATTGGCATGGTGCTTCTTTTTTCAATAATATTTTGTGTTTTTTGAAGGAGTCTTAAAAAATCAGTCTTCTCAACTTTAAATTTCATATAGTATTCTTCTCTCATTAATTAAAAAAATAGTAGTAGTAGTAGTCACGTGGATAACTCCGGTTATGCGTAACCCTTTAAAATTCCATACATTTTAATTTGTTTGCCCTGTTCATAAACTAAGAGGTCTCTCTTAAATTTCGGGGATAAAATCAATTTAAAGTTATTCACAAATTTTATCCACAAAGATATCCACATATTAACTGTTTATCCACTCTGAATTATTGATATTCTTCTCTAACTGATTAACATCTCTCGCAAATTCTTCATTTTGTTGCAGCGCATTTTTGACTTTTGTGAGAGCATGTAGGACGGTTGTGTGATCTCGCCCTCCGAAGGCCCGGCCAATTTCTGCTACCCCCAAATCCAGGAGATTTCTGCATAAATACATAGCTACTTGACGAGGGACAACAATAGTTTTTACCCGGGTTGTCGCCTTCAAGTCCTTAACAGAAATAGAATACCGCTGAGACACAAATTTTTGAATCTCATCCACTGTCAGCTTTCTCTTCTGAGAATTGAGAAATTTAGCGAAAACTTCCTGAGCAAACTCATAGGTAATAGGAACCCCCCGAAGCTCACTGTACATTCTTAGTGTGGCCAAATGACCCTCAAGCTCGCGGACACTTTTTCTGGATATTTGAGAGATAAGATAAATCACATTATCTGGAACGGCTAACCCGGCACTCTCGGCCTTATATCTTAGAATGGCCATTCTAGTTTCCACATCGGGGGGTTGAATATCGACCGTTAATCCCCACTCTAGACGTGTGCGGATCCGTTCTTCTAACCCGTCAATATCTCTAGGAAACTTATCACTTGAGACCACCACCTGTTTTCCTAAATCATGGAAAGAATTGAAGGTATAAAAGAACTCCTCTTGCACAGCCTCTTTATGGGCCAAAATATGAATGTCGTCGATAATAAGTAGGTCACACTGCTCTCGGTATCTTTTTCTAAATTTTTCCATTTGCCCGTGACGGATGCTGGAGACAAAGTCAGTTAAAAACCGCTCTCCAGATACGTAGCAAATCCTGAGATGGGGTTTAAGAGCGCGAACTTCGTTTCCAATGGCGTTGAGAAGATGGGTTTTTCCTAATCCAGATGGACCACAGACAAACAGTGGATTCACATTTTTCCCGGGATTTTCCGAAACACTATGGCAAGCGGCATGGGCAACCTGATTTCCCTGTCCCACAACAAAAGTTCCAAAGGTGTATTCTGGGTTAATGAAATCCCTCTTCACCCTAATTTGTCCTGGGTCGCCTTCTGAGTAAGGGGAGCCCTGGGGTTCTTCAGAAACCGCTGGCGTGGCAATATCGTCTCCCAACCCTTTGACAACTAACTCTATTCGAAAGGGGGTCTGAATTTGCGTGCCGATTGCGATTTGAATTTCTGGTAAAAAATTAGAACTGATGGATTCCTTATATATAGGGCCGGGAACCCCTATTTTGAGTATTTTTCCTGTGGCGGAATCCTCAAGAGACTCAAAAGAAGTTGACTCTAGCCAAGTGGAATAGAGTCGCTCTCCAACGTTCTTTTTCAGAATGGACTGCACCTTGTCCCAAGCAAAGTCTGACATTAATTACCCCGATCGTGTGATGGTAGTTAGCAGAGAAGTTAAAAAGTTTCAACACCTTGACAAATTATGGGAATTAATGTTTCCTACCCCCCAACCAATAAACGTAATTTAGACGCATTTATTCTTGTCGTAAGAGGTTTTAATGAAACGCACATATCAGCCCAGTCGCCGTAAAAGACTAAGAACACACGGATTTCTTGTCCGCATGTCCACAAAAAATGGTCGCGCCGTTTTAAGTCGCAGACGCGCTAAGGGTCGCAAACGTCTTGCGCCAACCATTAGCTCCAAGTAAAAAACCCATTTATTTAAAAAAACGAGGCGATTTTCTTAAGACATATAAGGGTCGCTCAATTCGAAGGGATTTTTTTACTCTTTTTTATGCGAAGAACAGTTTTGGTCAGACAAGATTTGGAATAACAGTGCCAAAACAAGTTGGACCCGCCGTAATCAGAAATCGTTACAAAAGATGGGCGAGAGAACTATTTAGAAAAAAAAATGTTGTAGATCTGGGCGTTGATTTTAATTTGCTCATCGGCTCCAAAAGAATGACGAAGGCTGATTTTAAAAAAGTGAAGGGCAAAGATTTTTTTGAAAAGGTGGAAGAAGTTTTAAGTGAAGCATTTGGAAAGTAGACTTACAAAAATTTTGATCCTACTTGTCGGACTTTATCAGTGGACATTATCTTCAGTCATCGGTGGCCGATGCAGGTTTACCCCCTCATGTTCGCAATACAGCAAAGATGCACTTGAAGAGTTTGGTCCGGGCAAAGGAGTATGGTTGACGTTTCTACGAGTATGCAAATGTCATCCCTTTGGCGCCGCTGGGTTTGATCCCGTAAAAAATATGGAGAAAAAATAATGGAAGAAAAAAATCCATTTGATAGTCGGACCTTAATTGCCATTGCGATGTGTCTTCTAATTTGGTTCGGATGGCAGCATTATTTAGAAAAAAAATATCCTCCGGTTACAGAGTCCGCCATGGCAACGGCTGCCGCCACCGCACAGAAAAATTCCATAACCCCAGCGCCTGAAGGTAGCACCTCTACGACACAAGACTTAAGGGCAATTAAAAATAAAAGTGCAGAAGCGGAGGCCGCAGCAAAGGCCGACGAAAAACTATGGACCTTTGAAAACGACTCTTGGCGAGTGGTGGTTTCAAGTCGAGGCGGAAAGATCGCCCAAGTGTTTCTTAAAAATTATACTTCAAAGACATCTGGCGATTTGATTTTGGTTTCTCCTCAGGATCAGGGGCTTCTCAATATTTCTGTGGAAGGCGCAACACCGATAGATTTTTCTAATGTTAATTTTTCTTTGACCAGCCCCTCATCGGACCAGTTAATTTTGTCTGGAGTAAAAGACGGAGTGCTAGTCAGAAAAACCTACAAATTCATCCCAGAAAAATACTCTATCAACGTTGGGCTGCAGATAAACGGCGCTCTAAAAGATGTAAAGACGGTCTCTCTCAGCAGTGGGATGGAAGTCACCAAGCAAGAAGAAAAGGGATTCACATTCTTCTCCTTTGGACCGTCCACCGCCAATTATCAAGAATATTTTTTCTTTCATAAGAATAAAAAAGAGCGGGACGTCATAAATGTAAAGGATGATTTCAATAAAGAAATAGATCAAGCGCAGCTGGCGGCCATTGGTTCCCGTTACTTTACCTCCTTATTTATTAACCGTAGTAGCGTATTTCCCAATGCCATTGCCCACAAATCAGCAAACGCCGCAAATTTGACCATTAGATTTCCGGTTCTTGACTCTCAGGCCAAACAAATTGATTTAGCTTTTGATATGTTCATAGGTCCGAAATCAATAAAACTACTTACTGCTGTTGAGCCCGCAGCGGCCGTCGTTGTTGACTATGGAATGTTTTCAGTGATTGCTGTTCCGCTACTTGGAGTGATGAAGTGGTTTTATGGCATAGTGGGAAACTACGGCGTTGCCATCATTCTATTGACTCTATTGGTAAGATCTCTCACGTTTCCCTTCACGTACATGTCTTATAAATCAATGAAATCCATGCAGCTTCTTCAGCCAGAAGTGGCAAGGCTTAAAGAAAAACATAAGGGCGATACACAGACTTTTAATATGGAAATGATGAAGCTTTATAAAGAGAATAAAGTTAATCCCATGGGCGGATGTCTTCCCATGCTTCTTCAATTGCCTGTATTTTGGGCTCTCTATCAAGTTCTTCAAAACTCCATTGAGCTTTATCGCGCGCCGTTTATTCTTTGGATTCATGACCTAAGTCAAAAAGATCCGTATTACGTTTTGCCGGTGCTGATGGGCATCACCATGTTTATTCAACAAAAAATTACTCCATCTACAATGGATCCTGCTCAAGCAAAGATGATGCTCATCATGCCCATCTTTTTTTCTATTTTAATGTTTGGCCTGCCCAGTGGTCTGACGCTTTATATTTTTGTAAGTACGTTATTTGGAATTATTCAACAATTAATAATCATGAAAGATCGCAGGCCACAAGCCAAGGCTGCAATTCTTAAATCAAACTAAAGGAGCGTTTATGGCAAATTTTTTCTCTAAATTATTCGGCCGCGGTAAAGTTGATCAAGGAGTGGAGGGGTTATTGGCTGAGGCAATTGAAGGCATCATTGAAAAAGGAAATTTTGATCTCACTTACGAAATTGAAAAACAAGATGATGGTGTGCTGGTTAATTTTTCTGGAGGGGACACTCAGCTCTTAACTGAAAGAGACGGAATGGTGCTTGATGGTTTCCAAATTTATCTTAAGAGACTATTACAAAATAAATTATCAAATCAGCCGGTGGAGCTTACAGTTGATTGCGAAGGTTATTTAGCCGCCGCCGCCCAGGACCTCAGAGATTTGGCGGACAAATTAAAGCAGCTTACCCTTGATAAGGGACAAGCGTCTTACGTTCGGGCTCTTCCTCCTCGGGACAGAAAAACTGTTCACCGACATTTAGCCGGGGATGATAGAATAAAATCTCAGAGCATTGGAGAGGGTTTCTGCAAAAAAATTAAGATCACTCCTGCAAACGCGAAGAGCAATTTCAATAATAGACAACCACGTTCCCAAAGAGGGGCTGAAGATAACGAAGGTCTTTGATGTTTGGAGACCGGGATACAATTGCAGCCATAGCAACGGCCAAAGGCGTTGGAGCATTGAGTGTTGTCAGAATTTCTGGAGCGAGATGCTCAGAGATATTGAGTAAGTGCTTCGTATCAAAAGCTAACAATGCATTTGAACCAAACAAAGCATTTCATGGATATTGGAGGGACGGTGAAACCTCAGAGAATATCGATGAAGTGGTCGTCTTGACTTATTCTGGCGGGCACGGATTTACCGGCGAAGATGCGGCGGAAGTTATGTGTCACGGCGGGATAGTTGTTACCGATCTTATTTTACAATCAATTGTCAAAATGGGCGCAAGAATGGCCAGGGGCGGTGAGTTTAGTTATCGCGCAGTCATGAATGGCAAAATGGATTTAGTTCAGGCCGAGAATATTTTAGAGATCATTAATGCCAAAGCCCCACTAAGAGCGAGGCAAGCCTTAAAAAATATCAAGGGATTTTTGTCCGCAACTCTCAGTGAAATTGAAAGTGAACATATTTATTTATTAGCCCAGCTTGAGGCCGCTATAGATTTTAGCACGGAAGACATTCGGCCCATTGAAATGGAAGATCTAGAATCCAGAGTCAAAAGGCTTAGGGATAAAACCCTTCTCTTGTGTGAAAGCTATGACCGAGGGAAAAAATATAAAAATGGCGCGCGAGTAGCTATTGTTGGAAAACCTAATGCAGGGAAATCTAGCCTCCTTAATGCTTTGACGGGAAGTGATAGAAGCATTGTTACGAATATTCCAGGAACCACTCGGGATACTGTGGAAGCGCAACTTACTCTAAAGGACCAGCTGGTTACACTTGTAGATACGGCAGGCTTAAGAAACAGCACTGAGACCATAGAAAAATTAGGAATTCAGCGCGCCCATGATGAAATTGATTCCGCTGATGTTGTGGTCTATGTCATCGATGCCTCGGAGAATATTTCCGAGGAAGATTTAAAAGTATTTGCGAAATTAAATACCTCGCACAAAATCGTCTGTCTTAATAAAACTGATTTAAGAATTCCTGATACGGAGACTTTTAAGAATATTCCTTTTGTTATGACTTCGTGTCTTCAATCAAATGGCGCCGCAGAACTTATTTCCTACCTAGAAGACGAAGTAATAAAGACAAGCGATGGACAAACGGAAGCCCTGGTTTCTACTGTCCGCCAAAAACAAGAGTTAGATCAATCCATCACCTTTCTTAATGAAACTTTGAAATTGCTAAGACAGGATCAATCTCCTGACATTCTTGCTTTCGAATTGAAAAACAGCTTGCTAGCCGTGCAACGCATTCTTGGAAAAAGCCTAGATGATAAAATCCTAGACAAGGTTTTTAAGGAGTTCTGCATTGGAAAATAAATTTGACGTCATTGTCATTGGTGCGGGACATGCCGGTTGTGAAGCGGCCCTTGCCAGCGCACGCATGGGGCTCAAGACTGCAATTGTCACCACAAACACGGCTCATATTGCCTACATGTCTTGTAACCCTGCCATTGGCGGACTTGCTAAGGGACACATCGTTAGAGAAATAGATTGTCTTGGTGGGGAGATGGCGGTCAATGCGGACAAAACGACCATTCAGTTTAAAAGGCTTAACACAAGAAAAGGTCCGGCGGTCCGAGCGTCTCGGTCTCAATGTGATAAAGAACTTTATTCAAAGCGAATGAAAGAAACCATTTCTTTGACTGCAAATCTTAACGTAGTCCAGGCAGAGGTGAAAAAATTAATCATAGCGGAAAAAAAATGCAGCGGCGTTCTCACCCAAGATGGATCTGAAATATTCGCTAAAGCGACTATTATAACCACCGGTACTTTTATGAACGGCATGATGCATGTTGGATTTCAAAAAACTGAAGGTGGAAGAGTTGGGGATAAGGCTAGCGTTGGACTCAGTGACCATCTACGTGCACTAGGTTTCAGGGTGACTCGCTTTAAAACCGGCACGCCTGCTCGGCTGCATAAAGATAGTATCGATTGGTCTCGGACAACTCCTCAAAGTGGTGATCCGGATTTTTATCCATTTAGTCGGAAAACTAAGGGCCTAGTTTTGCCCCAGGTAGATTGTTACCTTAGCTACACCAATGAGCGAACCCATGAAATAATTCGTAAGAATCTCGATAAGTCGCCCATGTACTGCGGAAGGATTGAGGGAATTGGACCAAGGTATTGCCCTAGTATAGAGGATAAAGTCGTTAGATTTGCGGACAAAGACAGGCATCAAACTTTCCTGGAGCCCGAGGGGCTGACTTCTGATCTCATTTATCTTCAAGGAATGTCAACGAGCCTCCCCGCAGATGTTCAGTATGAGTTTATGAAAACCATTCCCGGACTGG
>JBBQPV010000023.1:0-11022 GCA_038216925.1 Bdellovibrionia bacterium | reverse complement strand
CTTAATGGCTTCCACAAGCAGTGTTTGGCTACCAAACTGCAAAAGTCCCATTAGACTTAATTGCGACAAATCTACTTGGGTATTTAAATTTACTTGTTGTGTTTTTTTACTGTCGATTTTAATTTTACTCACGGGGGAGTTCTCCTTTTGTTTTAATGGTTTAGCTTAGTTATTAAACCATTCTGGAGTACTCCCTTTTTAATTTCTACCACTTTCGGGACGCGGCCAGTTATTCAGTTACCTGCAAATAAGGTACGCCGTTCCCTTTTCAGTAAGCGACGCATTAACAGGTCATGGCCAAACCCGCTCGTCAATAAAAATACAATCTTGCAAAGATGGCACAAGTGGTTTTGCGTTTGAAGACTCTTAATATATAAATGTGAATTCACTTGTCTCGCTCGAAAAGTCTGCAAAAGTAAATTGCAATTTCAGATAGAAGCTAACGCATCGTTTACTGAAAAGGGAACGGCGTACCTAAATTAGCGCTTCCGCGGGCTTTCCCTTATTGATTTTCACAGACACACTGGGTGAGGTACTTGGCGCATTCGCCATGACCTTGCTCACTCGTTGTTGGAGTTCAGCAAAAATGGGATGCTTGATTGGGTGATCATTTTCTTGAGTGACCACTTGCTTGGCAATTCTTTTTTGAGAATTTACTATAATAGGAGCTTTTAAATTTGCTGTCATCAAAGTAGCATCGGTAGGAATTGTGACAATAGTAAACGCTCGAGATTCCTGACCTTCAGAGAGACCCAAGGCTTCCCGGTCAGATTTATTCAATCGAGCTTTGTAATCACTCATGTACATTTCTGGTTCTAAAATGGGAAAAGCTACATGAGCTTTGTCACAAGATTGCAGCCATGCAAAAATGAGATCATCGGGATCTTCTAAGATCACAAATTTTTTCAGGTCATTAAAACCTAAAATTCCCTCAGGAATAGATATTAAATCTTTTTCATTGATTGTAACCGAACCAAACCGAGTGGTTTGAATTTGCATATCCCAGACCTCCATGTCCAGCCTAGCAAGTATATTTTTAAACCTGCAAGGGAAAAGTTTTAGCTCTTCTTGAGAAGGCTCGCCACCCTCTTGGTGTCGTCTGATCCAACGTGAGAAGCCTCTTTATTCTGCTCTTGAATGGCAGCGTAGACTTCTTCTCTATGGATCTTGGTTTCTTTGGGTGCTTCGATACCCAAACGGACCTGTTTACCTTTAATTTGGACAACCACAATCTTAATGTGGTCATCGATGGCGATGCTCTCGCCTAACTTCCTTGTTAATACCAACATGATCAAATCTCCTTACACACTTCACAAATCGTCCCAATGGTTAGCTGGACTATCTTAAAAAGTCAAGAAGACTAGGTTGAATTAGCTTCCCTGACGTTTGCAAAGTGGCCTTTAAAGTATTCTCATTTTTTGTTATATCCGTGAATACTTCAAAAGCATCGGCATCTTCAATAGAACTCAAGAGTGCAGAATTATCGACTTTCTGTTTTCCTAGACCCTCTGCTGTATTATTTAAAGATGAGAGTCTTGAACCCACTTGTGACCTGAGCGTGACAACCTGCTCAAGGGCGCTGTCCAAGCGTTCCAGCGTTTCTTGAATGGCAACGGTATCATTGGAACGTAAACCCGCTGACAGAGCTTGCAGCACTCCAAATACATTTTCGCCGGTGGCACCTTGTGTAGATTCTTCAGCCTTTTCATTCTTAATTGACGCAGGCCCCCTCACCTCCACGGGCTGCTGTTCTTGATCATGTTCCATGGACGGTGCGGTTGGATAATTGGGAGTATTTGCTCCCCTGCGATTTTCAGGAACTGAGGCAAGAGAGAAATCTTTCCCGTGAAATACTCTGCTACCCGGCATGTTCATAGCGGTAAATACGCCTTGATCCACTTCCACTTTCATGGATCCGTCATCACCGTGATAATTTCCCGTGTTGTCAAATGGGGATGTGGTGGTTTTGTATCCGCCAAAAATATATCTCTCGCCAAATCTTCTATTAGAAATTCCAACAACGTCTTTAAACATTTCATCTATTTCTGAGGACGTAGCCATTCTTGTAGATGCGCTTGAACTTGCAGAGCTGGATTGACTGATGGCTAATTCTTTGGCACGCACTAATTGCTCTGAAAGATCACCCAAGGCTGCTTCTGTGAAATTCAGATATGTGCGTGCCATTTCCATGTTCTTTAAATGTTGCTCGGCACTAAGTTTGTCTGTCCTAAGTCCCAAAGTGCGGGAGGTGCCCACGGGATCATCAGAAGGCTTATTAATACGCTTCATGGTGGCCGCTTGATTTTGAAGGTCAAGAGTTTCTGATCGATTGCGCTCGATACTTGATTTAACCTGATTGTAATTCATGTTATTACTTACGCGCATCTAGATCCCTCTTATAAACGCTTTAAATTGAGAACCGTATCAAACATTTCATCAGCAGTTTTCACAAGTCTTGCCGAAGCATCAAATGCCTTTTGAAATTTCACCATGTCGGTGACTTCTTCATCTAAACTCACACCACTCACCGATTCCCTTACGGCATTCAGCTGACTCACAATATTTTTCTGATGTTCTTGGAGCATATTATTTTTAGAAGTCAGGACGGCAAACTCACCCACCAGACCGTTGAAATAATCATCAACGCTAGCGGTGCCGTCTTTAAACAGTGGACGAGCCTGTAAACCTGCGATGGCATTCGCAACCCTGTTGTCGCCAGGGCTATTGGCCTTTAGGGCGCCGGAAATTTTACCTGGATCACTGAGAATTTCTTCATTCACTTGAATATTAGCTGCGGCATCAAACTCTTCTTCTACTGGGTTAAAGAAAGACCGTCCGGTTTGATTGTATCGGTCAAAACCCGCTTCATGGATGGTGTTGACTGCCTCGTGAATAGTGTAGGCCATGTGATCCATATTGCCGTGAAGTTCATTGATGGTTTTATCCCTAACTTCTAATAGCCCACCAATAGTTCCACCCTTGAGCTCGTCTGTTAATTGGTGAACTATTCCTCTGTCTCCGTGTTTGTACATGATTTCAAAATTGCCTTCTCGTTTTCCCTCTCTTGCCGGTGTGCCCTCAGTGAACAGTTCACTATGATCTGCACCAGAAACAAGGACTCCCGTATTTCCCACGGTGATGATAACTTTGCCGCCGTCACCTTCCGTGTATCGAATATTCACAAGCTCACCCATTTTTTTTACCAAAAGATCACGGCGATCTCTTTCATCATTTGCTTTTGCGCCCATGACTTCCACTTGATGGATTTTGTCATTCAATGATGCAATTTCAGATGCCATGCCGTTGATCTCACTAACGTGGGCATGAAGCTGGACGTCGATGTCTTTTTGAATGGAATTCAATTGTCCTTTGATTCTATGAAAATCATCGGCCAAGATTTTTGAATTTTCTTTGACTAGCGCTCTGGTTGCTTGAGATTCAGGATTATTTGCCATCTCTTGGAATGAATTAAAAAAATTGGCCATGAAGTGGTTGAGGCCTTTATTAATACTTTCGTTAAAAATTTGTTCAACCCGCATCAGAGAACTTTGTTTTCCGTTAGCCGCACCTAATTTATTTGTCTCTTCTTGGATTTGTTTATTTAAATATGAATTAGTGACACGGGTGACATCAGCGGTTTTCACCCCTTGTCCTAGACGATGATTTCCTAACGTGACAGGTTCAGCAGTGGTCATGTCTACGCGCTGACGGGTATATCCCTCAGTATTAGCGTTAGCGATGTTATGGCTTGTGGTCTGCAGTGCCGTTTGGCTATTAGCCATCGACTGCTGTCCTAAGTGCATTAATGAACTAATGCGAGCCATCCTGCTCCTTTGAGAAACCCCATCCTAGGGTTTCAGAATTCTTAAACGTCTTTACTTACAAAATGCCCAGAAACTGCGTCCTTCTTTTTTAAATCTCCCGAGGGAGCGTAGGTGGGTTTTGGTTTGAGGGTGTCTCTGATTGCCCCCAGTGCGCCATCTACAAATTTCAACGAAGCTTTTATTAAATCTTCGTTGGAAATATTAATATCTCTAATTCTTCTTATCAGAAGATCTAGCGTGGCATGAATTCCACGAAGTTTTGTACTAAACTCACTCTCAATCTTTGAAGCTATCTCTAAAAGTCTCGGTGTTTCTGAAGGGGCTCCAACAAGTACCGCAAGCTCCCTTGCCAGTCTCTCTCGAGATTTCTCTAAGGTTTTTATCTTCATGATAAATGCTTCCTTAGATTTATTATTGTCATTGAGATCGCTAATTTTTGCAGCGATCAAAATTTCTTTTTCTTTCCGAACAAGATCCAGCAGCGATCGGTACACCCTAATTTCATCTTCAAGAACTGTTTCTAAGTTGTTGAAGACCGCCACTGCATCAGGCGTCATTACTCATCCTTGTTGGTGGCTGCAAAAAATTCGCTTCTCAAATGTTCATCCACCATTTTATCTGCAACGGCCCTTGAGTCCACTTTGTACTCACCTTTGGCGAGCATAGATTTATATTTTGCAACTTTTGCTTCATCCACATCGGGACTAGAATTAATTTGGTCTTTGATTTTTTTCATGTCCAAGGCACGGTCCGATAAATTTACTTTAGCGGAACTGACTTCTACGTCACTGGTGTCTTTTGGTTGAAATGTTCCAACAGCTTTTGATGGAGCTTGACCTGCCGCAGATTTTTTTGCGGATTTATTCTTGCTCAGACTTTCTGTCTGATCAGCATATTGTTTTTCGGTCACTTTCATTTGTCGAGCCTCCTTGCCCTTTTATACCCTTACTTCTATTTTATTCAACTGTAGAGCCATTGCGCAACCCGAAAAAAACATTTGCTAGCTCTCCTTGCCTTGAGGCTGGGAGTACTGCAATGGGTTGTCCTGCAACCACATCCTGGCCGCGCTCAACTGAATTCTGGCCCGTATGAACAAATTGAGATTTCAGCCCTTGGTCGTGGCCTAAAATTATCATTTGTCGCCCTTCTCCTAAACTCGTAGCCTGTAAAACTTTCCCATTAAAAGGCGCTTTGATTTCTACCTTTTCCGGGAGCGCTTCCCGGGATTTCATGTGAAATCCGTCTGGTGTTTTTTTCAGTAAAAATAAATCTTTATCTCTCTTACCAATTAAATCTGAAGTTTGTTGCGGCGCGGGTTTCAGTTTTCCCACTGCTTGTGGAGAACCCGGTTTAATGGGTAACATTTCTCCAGGCTGCCGCGGTAAGGGCTGCATATGTTTTCCATACCGCTCTTCCAATTGACCGTAGATCATGTCCGCAAGGCCCGTCCCACCGTTTTCAACCCACTTGTCTGCGTACTGGTCATCTAATTGCTCAGAGAAAATATTTGTGGCCATGGAATCCTCCATGATGCCGTCTTTGGGAATTGTTTTTCGCATCTCCCCAATCATCTGCCGAATAAATTGATTCTCAAACATTCTCGCCGCTTCTAATTTTTTTGGATCTCGATTGTCTTTAGGTGTTCTATTAGAAGAAGTATTTTTCTCATCCAGAGAGAAAATTTTTGGAGATACGGACTTATCTTTAATCTCACTCATAATTTTCTCTTTTTAAAAAAAATGGGGGCGATGGACCAAATTGTTATTTGCGCTTCCTGCGCAATCAGCAAAATGGGCAGCGTACCAATCCTTGGCCTGCTCCGACATCCTGCACCTGTTTCCTGCGAGAGAAACTTTTTTTGTTAAGCCGATCCATGGCTACTACTTCTAACCCTTGACCCACCGAACCCCCGACTGCACCCAACACATCCATGTGTTGAGATCTGATACCTATATTGTAAATCATTTTCATAATCTTTAGAGAATCAATTTTCATAAAACTTCTAAATCTCCGTGAAGCGCGCCCGCTGCTTTTATAGATTGTAAAATACTGATCAGGTCTTTAGGCGTGACGCCAAGTGCGTTCAAAGCTTTCACGAGCTCACCAACGTTCGCCGATTTTTTTATAACGGCTATATTGCCTCCAGCACCTTTGGAACTTCCAGTGGAAGCTGGTCCTCGGACCTGTACCGCTGGTGAAGCACCGGCCCCCTGCACCTGGATGGAAAGAGTTCCGTGACTGAGCGCCACTGTAGAAATTTGAACATGCTCCCCGATCACCACGGTCCCGGTTTTTTCATTCACTATCACTCTCGCCCTCGTGTCACTTGTCACATCTAGATTTTCTATGGCAGCAAGAAGTTCAACGGTGTTTCCCTCGTAGTTAAATGGTGCAACTACATCGATAGTTCCGGAATCTTTTGCAGTTGCATATTTTCCACCCAGGTCCTGATTAATGACTTTTACCATTCTTGCTGCAGTGGTGAAATCTGGGTCGCTGATTGTGAGTCTTACCATTCTTCTGTTTGTAAAATCGTTGTTCAAATCAGTTTCAATAATCGCTCCGTTGGAAATTCTAGCTACCGTTAAAGGAGTTTTTTCTCCACCGCCCCCACCACCCGCAGTACCTCCGCCCGCGCCGCCAATGGCAATAGACCCTTGGGCAACGGCATACACTGTTTGATCCGCCGCTTTGAGTGGGGTCTGTAAAAGCATTCCTGATTGCAAACTTGTGGCAGCACCAATACTACTGACTGTGACATCAATTTTATTTCCCGCTTTTGCAAAAGGTGGAAGTGTTGCCGTGACAATAACTGCAGCTACGTTTTTACTCTCAATATCTTTTGAGTCTAATTTAAGCCCTAAATTATCTAACATCCGCGCAAAACTTTTAGAGGTGAATTCTGCCTTACCGTCACCAGTTCCATTGAGGCCGACTACTAGGCCGTAACCTATCAGTTGGTTTTCTCTCACTCCACGCACGTTGGCGATGTCTTTGATTCTGGCGGCGTTTCCCGTTAAACAAGTGAACATGAGGGCAATAAATATTTTCATCATTTTCCAAATTCCTTGTTGGTTGCAACTAGATCAAATTTACTGTCTATAATTTTTGAGGACGATATAGAATCCGTACTAATATCATCAGGACGAATATTTCCCGTGACAATCATTCTGTATTCTTTTTTGCCAATAAAAAAAGTTTGAAGCCCTTTGACTCTGTAAGACCCGTCCCCATTTTTCTCCACGATTCTGCAGGGCACGGAATCAAATTTCAGATTGTCCTTTTGTTTTTCAGCGGGGGCGGCCGCTTGAACATTTCCGTCCCCATCTACAGCCGGAGCTGGAGGTGGGGCATTGTTATTTGTCTGCGCAGGCGCTCGGTCTGAATTTGCATCCCCAGGTCTAGGAATTTTTGCAACACTCCTTGGAACGGCTTTTGGTGCAGGAACTTCAGCCCTAGTCTGTGACTTCTTTAGAAGATTAGCTTTGATAGTCAAATTATCCGCAACTTTGCCCTCTATTTCTACATTAACAATATCTCCAATGACTCGAAGATTATTTTGTGCAAATAGAAAGGATCCCTGTCCTTCTTTTTTCCAAAGTGATCCAGCGTTTTCTTCCAAGCTTTGCTCGTCAGAGAAATTTTGCTTAGTAACGCGCTTATATTGTCTGTCTTTGAAAGTCCCAAAACTTGGATCATTGTTAAAACTGGGGGCCGCCGGTGATTTTGCTTTGCCTTCGCCATTAGTATTTGCCGCCTGATCACCGTCACTGCCTGATACCAAGCTTTTCCATTTTTTGCCTAAGCTAGCACACCCAGAAATTGCTATGAGGAGGACTGCCATAATCAAAATGCTTAAAATATTTTTTTTCACTTTTATCCTCTTAGTAATTAACTTGCACTAAACCCTTAGCAACCAAAATCCCGGTTAAAGTTTTCTGATTAGAAACTGACCGCACCCGCACTGAATCTCCGATGTAACCATTTTGCTGGGCAATGGCTCTTGTGGTGACGGAAAATTCATCACTGCCTGCTTTCACTTCAACTTCCTCACCAAACTTCAACGCCAATTCTCTTTCAAAATGATTCTTTGTAAGAATAGTTCCCGAAATAAGAGACATTTTAGTTACAGCAGATGCAAAGTCTCCCTCACTTACCGGTATCTCAGAAATGAATGTCATATTTTTCTTTTCCCACACCACGTCCGTCTGATTAATTTTGTATCGAGCGGGAACAGATCTTTGTAGCACTCCAACTTTGGCAAAATACTCCACGGATCCATTTATCCAGATATGATTAAGTGATTTACCTTGATCTTCTATTACAATTTCAAATTGAGCAGGCCCCCTGGGTCTTTGGGTAAATGGAACCACTTTCCAGCGAGAGGTTGCTGAGAGTTCTGGGGGTTGAACTTTTTGAATTTCCTTTAAATTTACTTCCCACCCTGGCCCAGGCAGCGTGCCTAAAAGCATGCTAGATATTTTCTCTTTCAGAAGTTTTTCATTAAAAGAACTATCCCCTCTTACAATTCTAATAAATTTTGGGATCTTAAAATGATAATCTTTAAGTGCGCTTTGAAAGGGGCGGAGGCGTTTTGAAATTTCTGAGGCATTCCACGTAACAGTTGACCCATGATCCGGAGCGCTGTCCAACACAAGGCCAGCAATTTCAGGGCTGGAAATATCAGCGAGATCTCCAATTTCGATATTTGACTTCTCAACGGTAACTTCATTTTTCAATATAACGTCAGTACTCATCGCAACGGCGATGCCCACTGAGAAAAAGAATAAATGAAATGAAACCAAAAATTTTTTCAACCTTACCTCAAGTTATTTGAAAATTGCAGCATCTGGTCTGCGGCCTGAACTACTTTAGAATTACTTTCGTAGTTACGCTGAGTGCGGATCATATCCACCATTTCATCAACAATGTTTACGTTACTTCCTTCCAGTTGCCCTTGGGCCACTGACCCTAAATTATTTTCCCCTGGATTACCCTGGAGAGGACTGCCACTGGCGGAGGTAGGCATAAAAAGATTTTTGCCCATGGATTTAAGTCCCGCTGGGTTTACAAAGTCCACCAGTTGAATTTGTCCAATTTGTTGAGGGACACTGTTCCCCGATGTCTGGATAGTTACTTTTCCATTCTCTTCCACGCCAATACCTGTGGCAGTAGGAGGAACTATTATTTCTGGAATAAGTGGGTACCCATTTTTATCCACAATTCTACCGCCAGCGTCTTTGTGAAAAGTACCGTCTCTTGTGTATCCTATTTCTCCATTAGCCATTTGAATGGGGAAGAAACCCTTTCCTTCCACTGCAAGATCTAAGGGATTTTTAGTTTGCATGACATGTCCCTCTTCAAACAATTTCTGCGCTGCTGCGGTTTTTACACCAAGCCCTACCTGGACACCGGTGGGATGGGGATTATTTTTATTTTGCTGAGCACCCGGCTCTTTAATAGTTTGATACAAAAGGTCTTCAAACTCCGCTCGGGACTTTTTGAAACCAGTAGTGCTCACGTTTGCCATGTTATTGGCTATGGTATCTAAAGATGTTTGCTGGGCCTGCATTCCTGACGCCGCTGTATTGAGAGCTTTAAGCATTCATCATCTCCTTCATTTTAACCAAGTTTCGGAACATCATTTACGAGCTTTGCATCCATCTCGTCATAGGCTTTGATTGCACGCTGTGTACTTTCAAAACCTCGAGTGGCTTGAATCATGTCCGTCATTTCTTTCACAATATTTACGTTGGAAGTTTCAATAAAACCTTGCTGCAAAGTGGACTGAGGATTGGCCAAAGGTTGAATATTAGTGTCCGTGGGAGCATATAAAGAATGACCGATTTTTTTTAAGTGATCATTTTTCTCATATTCAACTATGCTGAGAGTGCCCACTTGATCTGTCCCCTGATAGATATCCCCTTGCTGATTAAATGTAATAGGTGCGCCGGAATTTAATTTGATAAGCCGATCCTGGGCAGGTCCATCACCTTTTTGAAGTACAGGGTTTCCGTCAGTGGTCACTAGAGTTCCGTCTGCGGTTAAACTAAACGTGCCTTTTCTTGTCAGCCTTGATCCCTGAGGCGAAAGAACTTCAATAAAACCTTTTCCCTCTATAGCTACATCTAAATTATTTCCCGTAGCCTTCAAACCACCCTGACCAAAGTCTGTAAATGTGGCATCCACATCAACAAAACTTTTATCAGTGCCTTCCATGTCAAAGAAACTCTCAATGCTGGCAGGAATGCGCGGCACTGGAATCACGTCCGGCGCTTTTTCTAAAATGGTCAAATGTTCTTTGAACGCATTCTTATCTGTTTTGAAACCTGGGGTACTTGCATTGGCAATATTTTGCGCGATGGTATCTAGCTGATGGCTTTGCGCCAACGCACCAGAGAGAGCTGAATATATTCCTTTACTGCTCATGGGACACACTCCTTGAAACCTAATGTTGAGCAGAGAGTATGCCACCAGGTCCATGGTCTAGAAAAACTTTGTAACTCTTTGATGAGTGGTAAAAAAAGGAATGAATTTGCCTAGATCACATGGCGGATTTTTGACATTTCCGTCAAGAACAAATGCCTTTTGAATAGCTTGGGCTTCGGTTAACCTAAGGGTTGGGGTAAAAGTAAATGAAATTAATTATGGCTTCTCTTGCGGTAATTTTCTGTGCTTCTTGCGCGCAAAAGTCAGTGGTTATGTTAAACGCAGAAAGCAAGAGCTGGCCCCTAGTGCCTCAAAATTCAGCAGCATATGTTTTACCGTCGGATCAGATTACAAAAGATAAACCAGTTACTTCAGAAATTCCAAGTGCACCTATACTGAAACATTCCGAAAAGGTCACAAAAATTAAAATCCCTCGTGCGTCAACAGCAGAAGTGGAAGAATTAAGCACAGACACTCCGCTCATATTTGACGTGCCCATCTCTTACAACTCACGTGTACAATACTGGATTCAATTTTTCCAAACCAGCGGCCGCTCTTGGTACACAAAATGGTTGGAACGCTCCTCGAGATACTTACCTGTTTTAAAAAGATCCTTAAAGAATGAAGGTGTCCCTCAAGACTTAGCATATCTAGCCATGATTGAGAGCGGCTTTTCTTCCAGCGCCTATTCTACCGCAAAAGCTGTAGGGCCCTGGCAATTCATTCGGGAAACTGGCAGCCGGTATGGTTTGCGCATAAACTGGTGGCT
>JBBQPV010000022.1:0-11222 GCA_038216925.1 Bdellovibrionia bacterium | reverse complement strand
CCATGATTTAACAACTGATGATTTCATATCCGTCACTGGTCCTAAGAGTGAAGGTCTTTTTGAAATGACCGCCAAGGGATTTAGCGCGGATATGAAAACAAATATCATGAACTTAAAACAAGATGTCAAAGCTATCCGGGCCGTAAACCCAAATAAAGAAATGAACATCCAATCTGACCGAGCACAGATTTTAGGAAAAACAAATTCCGCACATTTTCAGAAAGACGTTCAGGTTGATTTAGAAAGTGTACGCATGACTGGAAATATGGCTGATTTCATTTATGATCAAAGTAAAAAGGCTTTGAAATCCATGCTGATGCAAGGAGATGTCAGAGTAACGGATCAACAACACTTTGCCTCTTCTGATCGAGCTCAGGTCTTATTTGATAAAAATGAATTTGTACTCAGTGGAAATCCTAAAGTGATTCAAAATGATAATGAACTTCGAGGAGAAGAAATTAGATTGATCAACGGTGGAAAAGAAGTCAAAGTTCTAAGGGCAAGGGCAAAAGTGGAAAATGAAGGTGGAACTTAAATGAGTGTTTTGTCCATTGAGAGCATATCTAAAACATATAAAAAAAGAAAAGTTGTAGATAACGTCAGCTTCACCGTGGGTTCTGGCCAAATTGTAGGACTGCTTGGTCCGAACGGTGCGGGGAAGACGACAAGCTTTTATATGGTTGTAGGTTTGGTGAAGCCGGATTTAGGTGACGTAAAATTAGATGAAGTCAGTATTGGCCGAAAGGCTATGTTTGAAAGGGCGCGGATGGGCGTCAGCTATCTCCCTCAAGAACCAAGCGTCTTTAGAAAGCTTTCCGTAGAAGATAATATTCTGGTTGCCTTAGAGGCCTATGGATTTGACGGGGCTGAAAAATCTGAGCGATTAGAAGACCTTTTGGGAGATTTTAAAATCGATCATGTGCGGAGAAGTTATGCCTATGCCCTTTCCGGTGGGGAAAGAAGGCGTGTGGAAATTGCTAGAGCACTTGCCGGTAATCCTCTCTTTCTGCTCCTAGACGAGCCTTTCGCAGGGATAGATCCTATTGCTGTTGGCGACATCCAAACTATTATTGAAGGCCTGAAAAAACGAAACATCGGCATTCTAATTACAGACCACAACGTGAGAGAAACCTTACGAATTTGTGATAGAGGGTACATACTAAAAGAGGGTAAGATTCAAGTAACAGGAACGGCAAAAGAGATTGCAGAGTCAGAAGTCGCGCGACGGTTTTATTTAGGTGAGAATTTTAAACTCTAAGAGGGTGCTATAATGGCAATTGAACTAAAACAGTCTATGAAGCTTTCGCAACAATTGAGAATGACACCTCAGTTGCAGCAAGCCATTAAACTTTTGCAACTCTCACGCTTAGAATTAGAAACAACAATCACAAAAGAATTGGAAGAAAATCCAATATTAGAAGAAGTTGTAGATACAGATTCAACTGAAGACGATGCCGGATTAAAAGAAACTGAAAATCTGGATATGGCCGAACAAACAGAAGCCGAACCTATTTCTCAAGATCCTCAAAAAGAGGAAGGTACTTTTGAATGGGAAAATTACGTCGAGGATAATTTCAAACAAAGTAACGCCACAAGTTCCATGCGTAACAATGAAGAAGTACAAAACTATGAGAACATGATCACCAGACATGACACTCTTCAGGAGTATCTCATCTGGCAAATGAAAATGTCAGGCTTCAGTGAAGAAGAAGAAAGAGTTGCCGCAAAAATAATTGGAAATATTGAAGATGACGGGTATCTAAAGCTTCCACTAAGAGAGGCTTGTCCCGGTGAAGAAGAGCTCACAGATGAAGACTTAGAATCCATACTGGGCTTGGTTCAGGAGCTGGATCCTCCTGGAGTAGGAGCTCGCACGCTAGAAGAATGTCTGTTAGTCCAAGCTAAAGTTCTCGGTGAAGACACCAATGATGTTGTGAATATTATTAAGTGTCACATGAAAGACTTAGAAAAAAAGAACTTTGAGGGAATTGCGAAAGTCATCGGGAAACCCCTTCAAGAAGTCATTGAAATTTGCAAAATTGTTTTTGATATGGAACCAAAACCAGGAAGAAGCTTTGCTCCCACGGAAACTCAGTATGTGACACCAGACGTTTACGTCTACAAAGTAGCAGACGAATATGTTGTTTCCCTCAATGAAGACGGTTTGCCCCGCCTTAGAATTTCAAATTTTTACAAGAATGTTCTCCAAGGTAAGGGTTCAAGCTCAGTTACAAAAGAATATATTCAAGAGAAGCTCCGTTCCGCTGTTTGGCTCATTAAATCTATTCACCAAAGACAAAGGACGATTTATAAAGTCAGTGAGAGTATAGTCCGTCATCAAAAAGATTTTTTTGATAAGGGATTAGAATTTTTAAAACCAATGATCCTGCGGGATATCGCCAGTGACATTGGCATGCATGAATCTACTGTAAGCCGCGTGACCACCGCTAAGTACATTCACACTCCCCGGGGAATTTTTGAACTCAAATATTTTTTCAATAGCGGGATCAATAAAACCGACGGTGATTCTCTGGCCAGCGAAAGCGTAAAAGAAAAAATACGGGAGATTGTGTCAAAAGAGGACGTGAAAAATCCTTATTCAGATCAAAAGATAGTAGAGCTCCTCAATGCTCAGGCCGGCATCGACATAGCTCGCCGCACAGTTGCCAAGTACCGTGATATCTTAGGGATATTGCCCAGCAGCAAACGCAAAAAATACTTCTAAAACTATACTTGCGTCTGGCCGATAAGTGATCAAATTCATCTTATGCCGATCATTCGGCGTCCTTAACTTCATTCAGGAGGCATCATGGACTTCAAATTCACCTTCAAACATCTCCAAGCGCTAGAATCAATTGAAGATTACGCAAAGCACAGGTCAGAGAAGATAGCAAAGTTCTCAATGCATAAAGACATCAAAGCCCATTTCATCTTCGAAGCCACCCGGGGCATTCAGAAGGCAGAAATCCTCATTGATGCTGGCCGGTTTCATCTCAGTGCCGTTGCAGAAGAATCGGACCTTTATACCGCCATAGATAAAGCAATTCACCGCATTGAGACACAGATGGCCAAAACTAAAGACAAGGTTCAAGACCACCATCATAAGCAGGAGCATGACCTTAAAGAGCAGTCCAGAGACGTGGAAGTTCCTGTTCTCTATGAAATGGCTGCCGCTAAAAAGTCAAATTAAAGGATGACCACTAACAATTCGTGAGTCACCAAACCCCGCTTACCAGCGGGGTTTTATTTTGGTTTCACTTTGATTCGGTCAGGTAAAATCTTCATGGAATTTATATTTCGCCTCGGAAAACCCTCTGTTTCCCTTGAGTTTTTCCCTCCTTCAAGATGGCATGGGCGCTGCTAATGGTCCGTGACCTTAATTGACCAATAATAATTCTTACGGAGGATTAGATGATTAAAATGTTCTTATTCGCATTAGTAGCGGGCGTGTCTTTAAGCGCACAGGCTGCAAATACCCAAAAATGTATCAATCGTATCGAGAGCGCTTGCCGAGTTTCAGTTTGGAACTCATATAATTTGGATAGAAATGTCCAAGAGTGTAAACAAGTGGCTCCTGGCTTAGAAGCCGTATTGCTCAAAACCGGAAAGGTATCAGTTATTGATACACGCGCCTGTGTTGGTAATCAGTACCGCGTTGACGGGTCTGGAATCAAAGAGACTAAGTCCATCCAGAATGTTTTGTACATGATTTCAAACGATGGACAAGCGTATTTCATGAGTAAAGATCAAGCGCTCTATGAAGTATTAAATTCCCGCGGAGTGAGCTACAGCACCATCGTAGATATTGCTGGAGTTGATAGTGGACGAGCAGTTAAAGTTTCCATGAATAACGGCCAAGCTCTAGTTTGGGATTATTCTGATTTAGTTTCTAAAGCTGAAAAGGGCCAATTGCGCCGTCTAGTTCGTTACAACTTATCTTCATTTTTAGGACTATTTTACTAATATTAATAACAGATATTTTGTTTCAAAAAGGCCAGGCTAAAATCTGGCCTTTTTATTTTTCTGATACAAGTCGTAAACTTCAAAGATGAGATATTTACTTTCACTGGTCTTACTTTTTGTTAGTCCATCTGCCAGTGCTGCTCAACAAAAATCATCCAATCCGTGGTCATTGGTGGCTGCACCCACAGCTAGCGCCCCTTCTTCCATTGGGTCTTACTCTGCCGGTTGCCTAGATGGAGCTCAGGAAATGGCGATGACGGGCCCAGGATATCAAGTTATGAGACCATCCAGGAGGCGAAATTTCGGGCATCCGGCACTCATCCATTTTCTTCAGGATTTGGCACTGCAGATAAAATCTCAAACACAGAAAGACTTGCTTATTGGTGACATGGGATTACCTCGAGGTGGGCCAACCATGTCTGGCCATTCCAGCCATCAGATTGGCTTGGATGTGGACCTTTGGTTTTGGCAAGCGCCCCCAGGAAAAATTTTAAGTAACTCGGAACGAGAATCTACTTCGGCAACGTCTATGATTGTCCCTGAATTTAAAGCGCTCACCACTGAATGGAATTCGGAAAAAGGTATTTTGGTGAAATCCGCCGCCGAAATGCTTGATGTGGAAAGGATCTTTGTTAACCCACTTATTAAAAAAGAACTTTGCCAAATGTACCCTGGGGGGAAATGGCTCAGTAAAGTACGTCCATGGTGGTTTCATGAAAATCATTTTCATGTGCGCCTCCATTGCCAACCGGGCAACGGTTTCTGCGTTAAACAAGAGGCTGTACCAGCCGGAAATGGCTGCAACGAGGAGCTGAGTTCATGGTTTACTGCCGAGGCACGGCGTAAAGAACATGAGATGAGAATTTCACCCAAACCAGCCGTCATGCCTGTATTACCGCCATTCTGCTCTGAAGTTCTCAAGAAATAGGCCTATTTCCTTGACCACCAATGGCTTTTTTGAAATAACTTTTAGGACCATCACAATAGAGCCGTCTTGAAGGAGTATGCATGTCCGCATTTGGCAAAAAGAATTATTTTTTCACAAGTGAATCCGTAACAGAAGGTCACCCTGATAAAGTTGCTGATCAAATCAGTGATGCTGTCTTGGATGCCCTTCTAGAAAAAGACCCTCAGTCCCGAGTGGCCTGTGAAACTCTCTGTACTACTGGGGTTGCATTCATAGCGGGCGAAATCACCACCAAAGCATTTGTGGATATGGCAGAAATTGCTCGGGGAGTAATAAAAAAGATTGGCTATGATAGTCCTGAGTTAGGGTTTGACGGAAATTCTTGTGCCGTCATCACAAGTATCGGAAGACAGTCTCCGGATATCGCCATGGGCGTTGATTCTTCAACACAGCACGAACAAGGCGCGGGGGATCAAGGCATGATGTTTGGATATGCCATTGATGAAACTCCGGAGTTTATGCCACTCACTATTCATCTTGCCCACTTATTAACCAGGCGACTCGCCGATGCAAGAAAAGCTGGAGAGTTACAATACCTGCGGCCTGACGGAAAAAGCCAAGTTACAATTGAATACAAAGACGGGAAACCGGCCAGGGCTGACGCCATTGTGGTTTCCACCCAACATGACCCAGATGTCACATTAAACCAAATCAGAGAAGACATTTTGGGGCACGTGATAAAAAAAATTATCCCTGCTCAGTGGATAGATAAAAATACAAAAATTTTTGTTAATCCTACCGGACGATTTGTCATTGGTGGTCCCCAAGGTGATGCGGGATTAACCGGAAGAAAAATAATAGTAGACACTTACGGTGGTCACGGAGGCCATGGCGGTGGAGCATTTTCAGGGAAGGATCCTTCAAAAGTAGACAGGTCAGCCTGTTATGCCGTGAGACATGTGGCAAAAAATATTGTTGCCAGTGGAGCCGCAGAGAGGTGCCTAGTGCAAGTTTCCTATGCCATCGGAGTTGCTCAGCCCACAAGTTTAATGGTTGAAACTTTTGGAACTGAAAAAGTGAGCGTGGAAAAATTAAATAAGGCTGTCAATGAACTTTGGGACTTGCGTCCCGCAGCTATTATTAAATCACTGGATTTGTTGAAGCCAAGATATGCTGCAACCGCATCCTACGGCCACTTTGGAAGAAGTGAAGAGAGCTTCACTTGGGAGCGTTTAGACAAAGTAGACGCGCTGAAAAAACTTTTATAAATTGAAATTCAATAATTTTTTTAAAAACCTGCGGAGAAATAAAATGAGCCAAAATTATAAAGTAAAAGATATGTCACTTGCTGAACAGGGTCGATTAGACATTCAGTGGGCCGAGAGTCGTATGCCTGTCATGATGGAATTTAGAAAACAATACGGAAAAACTAAACCGTTAAAAGGCCAACGCATCACCGGTTGCCTCCATGTGACAAAAGAAACTGCGGTTCTCATAGAAACTTTGAGAGAAGCTGGTGCTGAAATCAGTTGGTCTGGGTGCAATCCACTTTCAACAAATGATGCTGTAGCAGCGGCTCTTGCAAAAAACGGAATCAGTATCTACGCGTGGAATGGATTAAACAAAGAAGAATTTTACTGGTGCATTGAGAAAACTTTAGAATTTAAACCCACACTAACTTTGGATGACGGCGCAGACCTCATCATGACTGTGCACACTAGAAAACCAGAATATTTGGCCGGCGTCATTGGCGGAACTGAAGAAACCACCACTGGAGTTCATCGCCTCCGTGCCATGGCTGCTGAAGGTGCACTGAAGTACCCAGTTATCGCTATCAATGATGCAGAAACAAAGTGGGATTTTGATAACGTTTACGGGACTGGTCAGTCAAGTTGGGACGGAGTTATTAGGGCAACCAGCGTTCTTATTGCAGGAAAAACATTTGTGTCTGGCGGTTATGGCCACTGCGGCAAAGGTTGTTCTGAGAGAGCAAAAGGAATGGGCGCAAACGTCATTGTCACAGAAATTAAGCCCACAGCGGCGCTCAAGGCAACTTTGGATGGTCACAGAGTCATGAAAATGGATGAGGCCGCAAAACACGGCGATATTTTTATTACAGCAACGGGAATGAAAGATGTTTTAGTTAAACGTCATTTTGAAGTCATGAAAGACGGCGCCATTATTTGTAATACTGGTCACTATGACTGTGAAATTAATATTCCTGATCTGGAATCTCTTGCAGAAAGTAAACGGACTATTCGGGAAAATTGTGAAGAGTATACTTTAAAGAATGGCCGACGAGTATTTCTGCTTGCCCAAGGGAGACTTGTTAACTTAGCCGCCGCTGAAGGCCATCCCAGTGAAGTCATGGATATGAGCTTTGCCAATCAGTTTTTGGGTATGGTAAAACTAGCTCAAGACGGTAAAACCATGAAAGCGGGCGTTCATGATATTGATCCTGCCCAAGATCAAATGCTGGCCTTAACCAAGCTGAGAACCATGCACATAGACATAGACAAACTCACCCCAGAGCAGTCTAAGTATGCGGATAATTATCTGGAAGGCACATAAAATCGATCTAAAGCCCTAAATTAATGGGGAAATTTGCCGATAGGTTCATGTGAGGAACCTATGGGCAAAATAAGAAAAGTACATGGATTTATATTCGCTTTAGCCTTCGTCTCATTTACCGTTTTCATAGGACAAGGTTGCACTGATCAAAATTTGGTAAATTCCGGACTTTTGAAAACTGCATCCGGCGGATCAGTGGATAATAGTGGATCCCTGGAACACGCGGTTCCTCCCCCCCTTTACAATTTAGGTCTTAATCTCAGTGGAATTGCATACTGGAATAACGTGGCCGTATTTTCCGACATGGCCATGGCCGCCAATGGAAACAATGGACGCTGGGACGGTGGAAACAGTGAAGCACCCTTAGATTCTGGCGGAAATCCAACGGCACCATCATGGACCGGGATCACCGCAGACTACGCCAGCGGCAACTATGCGGTTTCTTGGGACGGTACAGGAACCCTCACTTCAAATACTGACACAATGGGACCCGTGACTGTGACGCAAAATAATGGCGTCCAACATAACTCTGCCACTCTAGTTCACGTTCAAAAAAGAAATGCGTGGATTACATTTAATACCACTCCACCCATCACAAACATTCATATCGTGGCGCCGGCTTCTGAAACATATCCTGGAAGTTATTTTATGAAAGACTACATCACTCGTATTCGAGGATTTTCTACTCTCAGATTCATGGACGCACTCAACATAGATAACCCGTCGGTTAAAAATTGGTCAGAACGCACATGGCCCAATGAAGGCAGTCGCGCCGCTCAGGGTGGATTTGCCTATGAAGACATCATTGCTCTAGCCAATCTCTTAGGAAAAGACATTTGGATAAATGTTCCTGGCTACGCAACCGATGATTATGTTTGTCGCATGGCCCGACTTTTTAAATATGGTGAGCCCGGAGACAAATCAAATGCGCCCTGTAATCCCACCGCTCCCAGCTCAGCTCCTGCCGGTGCCATAGCTCTCAATCCCAACTCAAGAATATATTTGGAATACAGTAATGAAGTGTGGGGCGGAATTTGGGTCAATCGTCAACTTATTCAAGATATGGCTGACGGAAAAACAGTCACCCCGAGTGTCATTGCCCAACAAGCGTTAGCCAATTCTTCACTTCCATGGCCAAGTGATCCCACTCAAAAAATGTTGGGGCTCACAAAAATCTTAGAAAAGCGCTCCTCGGATATTTTTAAAAATGTTTTTGGAAGTAGAAAAGCACAAGTGAAATTTATTTTTAACGTTCAGTGCGTGTGGCCTGATGGTGCAACGCCTGGGTTTAATTTCATCACTGCGGCTTACGGACCAGTTTCAAATTTTGCCGATTATTTTGCGGTGGCACCGTACTTTGATGTGACCGATGACAGCTTTACAGCTTCCGTGAATTCCATTTTTGCAAATTTCACAAACCCAGTTTTGGATTTTAATCCAAGCACTGGAAGTAGCATTGCAAGTTACTTAAAAGCTGATCTTAACATGGCTAACTTACATAATTTGCCCGTTATTGCCTATGAAGGTGGACAAGGCCTAGCTGGAGCTTCAAACTTAGCCAGTAAAACCGCCGCACAAACCGACCCCCGCATGTACACCATGTATCAGCGATACTATTCAATTTGGGATCAAGTGATTGGTAAGGATCATTTGTTTAATCACTACGGGTACATTGGTGGATCAAGTCAGTGGGGCTCATGGGGTCTCATTGAAAACGGTGAAGACATGGGTTCTCAAAAATGGGATGCCCTTATGTCCCTCGCTCGCATTCCGGGAGACGCCAACCAAGACGGCGTTGTGAATGACAGCGATTGCGCCATAGTCAAAGCGAACATGGGCCGCACGGGTATGTGGTGGATGCAAGGAGACTTTAATCATGACGGCAGAGTGGACGCCGCCGACATGGCCATTGTAAATAAATACACCTCCGGCTCACTCTGCCAATAGGTACCGGGTTACTTTGCCGGTAAATTGCGAAATATATTCAAAAACTAAAAAGTCATCTTAGTTTCGGTGACACATCTGGTATTCTCCTCGAGATTTTGACGCTTAAAAAATTTTAGAGGAGAGTATGAAAATCACAAATCTTTTTTTAGTAATTGCCTTGTTGGTATGTTCATCCACTGCATTTTCCTGGGGGGATTTGGGTCATCAGACCGTAGCGGAAATTGCTCAGAGGAATTTAACACCCGCTGCTAAACAAGGAGTTCAAAACATTCTTGGGCCGGAGCCTTTGGCTGGTGCTGCCACTTGGCCTGACATGGTGAGAAGTGATAGAAGGTTTTCAGCATTTAGCTTGTATCATTTTGCTGAAGTGCCCGAGGGAAAATCTTATGAGACTATGACTGCAAAAGAGCATCCTGAAAAAGATGCTTTCACTGTTATTTCAAAATATCCGGGAATATTAAAAGACCCCAGTGCCACTCGAGAGCAAAAAATGATTGCCCTCAGATACATTATCCATGTGGTTGGCGATGTTCATCAGCCCCTTCACGTAGGTAACGGGATTGACATGGGTGCAAACCTCTGTGAAACCGTTTGGACTGATCCCTTGACCAAAGTGGTGTCTGAGCCAAATTTGCACGCCGTTTGGGATGAAACGATTATTGAATATTACCGCTCCACCAAAAGAGCGGCGAATAAATTTAATTTCTTCGGCTATGATAAATTTGCCGATGACATTTTGAAAACTGCGGACGTTCCCAAATCAGAATATGAAACAATTCAAAATGCTGAGCCCCTCGCTTGGCTTGCGGAATCTGTGGCGCTGAGAAAGTCAGTTGTTTATCCTGACGGTGAGCTCTCGGGAAACGTTAAAGACGAAGACCGCGCCTATTGCGGAAGTGTAAAATCAAAAAAAGTAGTTAAAAGTGAAGACCGCCCACAGATTTCTCTATTGTATGCGGAGGAAAAACTTCCTATCGTCAAAACGCGGATCTTAAAGGGTGGGTTGAGGTTAGCGGCACTTCTCAACAAACTTTTTTCTGACACCAAGGCAAGTTTACCCACAGATATGGAGATCATTAACTCGCTCCAGCTTCAGAACAGCAATGATTGACAGAAACGTATTGCACTATATGGCAACATGTTGTAGCAATGCGTTATGGCGAAGAAAATCACAACTACTGTGTACATTACCGAGGAACAAAACCAGCTCCTAAAAGAGTTAAATAAGAGGACAAAAGTTCCAGTGGCGGAATTTATAAGGGAAGGAATCGATCTAGTCTTAGAGAAACACCAGCAAAGTTTGCCGGGGCAGATGGATCTGTTACATAAGTAACGTTTTACAGTGAGGATTTATGAAAAATTTAATCTCCGCAGCAGCCCTGAGTTTACTTACTTCATCGGCCATGGCCTTTACCGTTTCCGTTCCCCTTGATACCCCCGCCATCCTTTTTCCCATAGGTTATATTGCAGGATCGTTTAGTGGGCACGAAGAGATTACCCGCCAGGCTTTGAATCGGGTGGATTCTAATTTAAAAGCTCAAGGAATCGATTCCCAGTCATTTGCTCCAGATTTTTTGGGAAATTTAAAAGCAGGAAGGTTAGGAGTTAACGGCCTTTCCACTGGGAATAAAATTATTCAAGGTAATTATGCCACCGATCTACCCCATCAGTTGACAGGCGAGTATGATATCCCGCGGTTTCATAATCAGCCAAGTGCCGGTTGGACAAATAACCCCCAAGTCCAAGTTCTCCATTTTTTGCAAAATAAAAACAGCGATGGATCTTTGGTTTCACAATATGAAACCTGTGAGCTAGCTAAAACGGAAATTGTCAG